>CAZZLI010000028.1:0-25097 GCA_964655055.1 uncultured Ferruginibacter sp. | reverse complement strand
GAACAGGTTGAAGCATTCGTTACACTGGCCGATGGATTATTAACCGCAAGGTTCAAGGTAGCCACTGAATCACAGCCTGCCGCGTTAGTCAACGTAACCAAATAGGTTCCGGCTGCATTGTAGGTGTTCCCGTTCCATAAAAAAGGCAACTGATTCGAACAGGTCGAGGCATTGGTGGTGCTGCCCGAAGTATTTTGCACCGTCAGATTCAGCGTAGCCACTGAGTCACATCCCACAGTATTGGTCAGCGTTACCGAATAAGAACCCGAAGCAGTATAATTATTTCCGTTCCACACATAGGGCAATTGATTCGAGCAGGTGGAAGCATTGGTAAGGCTCGTCGAAGTATCCTTCACCGTCAGATTCAGCGTCGCCACAGAATCGCATCCGACGGCATTGATCAGCGTTACCGAATAGCTCCCGGCCCCATTGCATGTGTTCCCATTCCACAAATAAGGCAATTGGTTCGAACAAGTTGTAGCATTCGTCACACTGGCCGATGGATTATTAACCGCAAGGTTCAGCGTAGCCACTGAATCACAGCCACCCGCGTTGGTCAACGAAACCACATAGGTTCCGGCTGCATTGTACGTGTTCCCGTTCCACAGATAAGGCAACTGGTTCGAACAGGTTGAAGCATTCGTTACACTGGCCGATGGATTATTAACCGCAAGGTTCAAGGTAGCCACTGAATCACAGCCTGCCGCGTTAGTCAACGTAACCAAATAGGTTCCGGCTGCATTGTAGGTGTTCCCGTTCCATAAAAAAGGCAACTGATTCGAACAGGTCGAGGCATTGGTGGTGCTGCCCGAAGTATTTTGCACCGTCAGATTCAGCGTAGCCACTGAGTCACAACCCACGGCATTGGTCAACGTCACCGAATAAATTCCAGCAGCATTGTACGTGTTCCCGTTCCACAGATAGGGAAGACTGTTTGAGCATATCGTATCGCGGCTGCTGCTGGTACTGGGCTGTTTTAAGAATAAAACAACGGATGCTGTATCGGAACAGCCCCTGAAATTTGTGCCAAGGAGTTCATACGTTCCGGGTGCCGTAGCAGATACCGGGGGAGCTATTCCGACACCATTAAAGGTCCAAAAGCCGGAAACCACGGAGGTATCGGTAAACAGGTTAGTAAGATTGGTACTTGAACCAAGACATACACCCAGCGTGGTATCATTCCCCAGCGAGGGTTTCGGAAAGATACTGATGGTAAGCAATGCGGTATCCGAACATCCCGATGCATTTGTAGCAATCAATTGGTATAGACCGGCTGAACTGATTTCCAGGGGATTGGAAACCGGACTTCCGTTTTGAAACCACGAAAAGTTCAACCCGGTGGAATCAAAATAAGTATTGATATTCTTTACCACACCCGGACAAATTCCAACTTTCTTATCCAGCCCCAATACCGGTTTGTTGCTCAATCGCACAGCCACCACAGCCGTATCGGCACACCCAAACAAGGTTTTTACAATCAGCTGATAATCCCCCTGCACGTTAACCGCCGATGGATTCAGTACCGGACCTCCGTTCAATGTCCAACTGGAGAACAAACCCGTCGTATTATACTGAGCAGATAACCCTACCGAAGATCCGGGACACAATGCTACCGTCTTATCTGCGCCCAATGAGGGTTTGGGTTGAATCAACACAAGAACGTACGCGGTGTCGGTACATCCATTTCCTCCGGAAACAACCAGGCGGTATGCCCCACCAGTGCTGATTTGAGATGGGTCAGCCACCGGTATTCCTCCGAGCGTCCAGTTTTGAATAAACGGCGTATTATAAAACGGTGAAAGATCCAGAGAAAGCCCGCTGCACAGATTATGGGTTGAGTCGGCACCGAGTTGAGGAGAAGGCTTAAACCCGACTTGCACAAAAGCGGTATCCGAACAACCGGAACTGTTGCTGGCAATGAGCCGGTATAAACCGGAGTCCAGAATCCCGCCGGGATTGTTCACCGTTATCCCGTTTCGGGTCCATTGCCCGGACAAAGATGTGAGATTGAACAGGGCATTTAAATCGAGATAATCGTTGGCACATTTCAGCAGGATCGTGTCATTACCCAGAACCGGCTTGGGATAGATACTTAGATTTGCTGTGGCCGTGTCGGCACAGCCAAAAGCATTCTTCGCAATAATCCGGTACGCCCCGGGAATTATCGTCTGAGCAGGATTAGAAACCGGTATCCAAAGAGGTGCCTGGGTCCATGTACCGGTCAGTCCGGCAAGGGGAAATTGTGCATTCAGATTAATGGGAAAATAAGGACAAGTTGATACATTTTTATCCGCTCCCAGGGTGGGGCCGTTGCGCTTGACCAAATTTACAAAGCCCGTATCGCGACAAGCCCCGGATACCGCAATCACGCGATACACCCCATTCGTAGACGCCGAACTGCTATCACTAACATTAATTCCAGAATAAGTCCATACAGTGGAGTAGCCTGATAATGAAAACGCATTATTGAGGTTGTAACTGAATCCGGCACAGAAATTCACCGTGGTATCCGGACCTATGTTAATTCCGGTTGTAAGCGTCAGGGTGACAACAGCAGTGTCTTTACATCCGTTCAGGCTGGTAGCCACAATCCGGTAGGATCCCGCAGTAGAAACCTGTGTAGGATCGGGGACAGGAACCGCATTATTGGTCCAGGAAACAGTGAGTCCCGAAATGGTATAGATGGCATTCAGGTTGACAACGCTTCCCGCACAGATGGAAATTTGCTTGTCGGAACCCAGATTGGGCAGATTGGAAGGAACGGAAATGCTGAGTCTTGCCGTATCCAAACACCCGTTCGAATCAGTTACGTAATACTGATAAAGTCCTACTGACTTTACGGCAGTGGTGTTGGTAATCGGAGTGCCGGCACTGCTTGTCCAGACATATGTGTAACCGGCCGTCGGAAAAAAGGGCAGTAGGTTTATGGAATCGCCCGGACAAAGGAAGGTGGATTTATCGGGTCCAAGGTCGGGTTTCGGATAGTTGATCAGGGTAAGGAAAGCGGTATCGGCGCAACCCGTTCCCGTTGGGGTCTGAGCAATCAGGCGATATAAGCCAGGAGCTGAAACTGCGATGGGATTGGCAACCGGTACAGCGTTTCTGGTCCAGTTCAAATTCAAACCTGCTGTATTAAAAAACTGATTTATATTGGTAAACCGACCTGTACAAATCCCGATAGTGGTATCATTACCCAAATTGGGTTTGCTGGTAATGGCATAAGTGACCAATGCCGTATCCGTGCAGCCTGAGCCGTTCACAGCAATCAGGCGATACACACCGGGAGCGCTTACTGCCGAAGGATTCGAAACCGGAACTGTATTCCGGGTCCATGAAACGGTAAGCCCTGTCGTGTTGTAGAATGAAGTAAGGTCTATCACTTCCACGGAACACCGTGTGATATTCAAATCCGAACCCAGTTGGGGTTTGGGCTTGAGGGCAAAAGCATAAAAGGCGGTGTCGGTACATCCTAGGGAATTTGTAGCAACCAGGCGGTACCCAATACTGTCGGGAACCATAATCGTATTGCCGACCGGAAGGGTATCGCGAAACCATTGTACGGAGAGTCCGATGATGGTGAACTTGTTATTGAGATTAACTATTGTGAACCGGCAAACCGTATCACGTGCATCCTGTCCTACATTGGGTCTTGTATTGAAAACCACCTGGATCTGGCTCGTATCGGCACAGCCTGAGCTGTCTCTGACAATGAGCTGGTACGACCCGTTTGTACTTACATTCACCGGAGGGGGAATGTTCACCCCACCGGATTTCCATGTGGCCACATAACCCGTGGTATTGAATAGGGTACTCAGGTTGACTACCTGGCCGATACAGGCGTTGAGGAGGGTATCGGCACCTACTGAAAAATTTCCACTACTTACCAACCTAATGTTCAGAGTGTCGGTACAATTGAACCCATTTGTACCCACCAGGGCATAGATACCCACCGACGAAGCACTTACAGGCGGGGGCACAATTGCCCCATTCAAAAACCATTGTGAGGTTAGACCGGGTGCCGGAAACAGAACCGGCAGGTTGTACGCATTCGAGTTGCATAACGACAACACGGTATCTACTCCCAGACTAGGCGATGGGCGAAGGGTCAAAATATAACCTGCTGTATCGGTACAGTTAAATGAATTGAACGCTATAAGCTGATAGGTTCCGGGATTGGTTACCGAGTCAGGTCGGGAAACAACCGATCCGGAGGGGAGCAATAACCATTGAGGAGTAAGCCCGGTTAGGTTGAAAACCATATTGAGATTGGCAAAACTGCCACTGCACAACACCCCGGATTTATCTGACCCGATATTAGGTCTTGAGCCTGTTGACAAGGTGACTCTGGCCGTGTCGGTACAGCCGGATGCGTTTCTGGCAACTACGGTATATTGACCTGGCACCAATACCGCTGCAGGATTCGCAACAGGTACCCCTGCAAGGGTCCAGGTGGTCGTCATTCCCGACAAAGAAAATACACTATTCAAATTAAAAGGTGTACCTGGACAGATATACGCAATGGTATCAGGTCCAAGTTGTGGTTTTGGATTAACGGTCACCTGTACCTGCATCTGAGCATTACAGAAGCCCGTCCCGCCACCTACCGAAAGGGTATAGCTGGTTGTACTGTCCGGACGAGCCGTGACCACGGACCCGGAAGTAGAGGAAAGCCCTGCCGCAGGAGACCAGGAGTAAACTCCGTTCCCACCGCTGGCAACAAGGTTCACGCCCTGCCCAAAACAAACTTCAGGATTATAAGGACTTACATTGAACACATTCACTCCACTGGCTGCAGCCAGAGTATAATCGCAGTTATCGCCACCCAAACCATCAACCATGATGTAGTAGCGATTACCCGGAGTTAATCCGGTAGCGCTGACAAGAGTGGGCCCCGAAGAACTGGGAACGATTTGTGACCGACAAGCATGAACAGTAATTGGCCCCGATCCGCACCCCCCACTGAAAATGAGCATTTGAACGCCACCCGCATTAAGGCTGTTGGTCACCCAAATATTAAATGTGGCCGTAGTGGAAGCAGCATTGAAGGTGAAAAATGAATTATTTTCAATTGTTCCCCCGCAAAAAGCAGATTCCAGTTGAGGCCAGACATCGCGGGTGTAGGAAGAGGATGTATTCCCGCAATACCCCCGGGAATTGCAAATCGGTGTGGCTGCTGCACAAGTGTTTCCCGCAACCGAATTACCTGAGCATTGGGGCGGTGCAGGAACAGGGCTGTTGTTAAAAGTAATATTCCAATTATTCAACCGACCGATATCAGTAAGCGAAACATCACTGATACATAAATTCCAAACGCCATCGCCACTTTGCCCGTTATTGACATTCCCCAGGTATCCCTGCGGAAAAAAATTCCCGGTAAACGGTGCCGTCCCGGCAGTTATAGGTACCGTTGCCGTTCCTGTAAAACATGTACCCGAATAGTTGGCGCCACTTCCACCATTTTGACCGGACAAAGCCACTAAAGTACCATCAGGTGCCTTCAAAACAATTTCAAGATCGGAAATATACGGATGGGTGATATCAAGACACACAGAAGCAAGACCATAACTGCCGCTGATATTACCCACCCCTGAAACTGTTATCGGAAAGCAAAACTCAGCTCCATCAGGAATATTTCCCCCGGCTCCATTAAACGTTTGCCCCCAGACCCACTGGTTCATGAGCAAAAGCATACCGGTAAGCAAATTTCTCAACATGATGGGCTGGCTGTTTTTTTCACCTGGTCAAAAAAATGACAAGGGATTTTTCGAAAGGATTCGGAAAGATTAGATACTAAGATCCGGGGATGAATACCCGAATGACCATTAGGGAATGAATAAAAAGCGACCGGGTAATAAGCCGAATATCCCATATATAGTTAGTTGTAAGTTACGGATTGGCGTCCAAAACTGAAAACATTGTGGAACCTACTGATGTTGAATTCCCATGGGCGCTTATGAGCGTCCGGGAAGGCGCAAAAACCATGCAACATACCGAGCTGAATATCATTTTCCTCGTAAAAATATTTAGGCGAATGACTTATGTGTTTCAAATATTCATCATACTCGCCGGACAACGGACTTAATCATAATAAAAACGGAACCCATGGTCAGTTATATTATTGGAAAACGCAGGAAATACACGCTTTATTTTTCCGATAAGTCATTAATTATCAACAGTTGCATAACTGCTTTAGCTTATTTAAGCCATACAGTAACGATCAGCGATAATCCCGTTGAAAATTGCCCTACTCGACCTCTATGACGGTGCCGAAAACCAGGGCATGCGGTGCTTGCGGGAACTGCTGAGCCAGTTCGCCGATCTAGCCGGTGAAGAGGTATCCTGTAACGAATTCGAAGTCAGGAAAGAAGTACAACTACCCGATCTTTCCTACGACATTTTCCTGTCCTCCGGCGGACCGGGTAGTCCGCCCGACAGTGAGGGCAGCGAATGGGAAAACGCCTATTTCAACTGGCTGGAGAATTTGGTGAACTAGAACCGGAAGGAATCCCATTCCGGGAAAAAAATCGTCTTCTTCATCTGCCACTCCTTTCAACTCGCCTGCCGGTTTTCCGGGTGGCAGGGAATTCATTCAAAACCCAACATTTACCACTCAACACCTGCCTAAAGGCTTTTGCGTGTTTTCCTCTGCGGCTTTGCGTGATTCTTTTTTTTGCACACAGAATATGCGGTAAGGCAATGCACTACCTTTACGATTCACCCATTCATTCATCAGTGAAACAGGTTGAAACCCTTTTTGAAAATGACGCGTTCATCGCCCTGAACAAACCCGCCGGGATGCTCTCCATACCCGATCGTGAACAAAGCCAGCCCTCATTAAAAGACCTGCTGCAACAGCAATACAGCGCCATCTATACGGTACACCGGCTCGACCGCGATACCAGCGGCCTCATCATTTTTGCCAAAACACCGGAAGCGCATAAACACCTTTCGGCGCTTTTTGAAAACCGGCAGACCACCAAAAAATACCTGGGTGTTGTACAGGGTTGCTTTCCGGAAATTTCGGGGTTATTGGATTCCCCAATAAGGGAACATAGCCAACAACCCGGGAAAATGATCCAACATCCCAAAGGCAAGCCCTCTATTACAGAATTTCGGGTACTCGAAAAATTTCCCCGCTTCGCCCTGGTTGAGTTCACCCTGATTACCGGAAGGACCCATCAGATCAGGGTTCATGCTTCCGGTGCGGGGCATCCCATCGCCTGCGATCCGGTTTACGGAAGCGAAGTTCCGGTTTACCTTTCCGCACTCAAGCATCATTTCAATTTGGGCAAATACAGTGATCAGGAAAGGCCATTGCTCAACCGGCTTGCCTTACACAGTCATGAACTGGGTTTTACCGACAGGGATGGAACCCGGCACCAACTCAGCGCTCTCCTTCCCAGAGACATGAGCGCCTTTTTGAACCAGCTGCGAAAACTGGAAAAGAAATCCTGATGGTTTTACTATGAACCTGATAGTATTTGAAATGCCAAAGGCAACAGGGAACCTTACACCCTCGGTGTATCAAAAACCGTTTCCACCACTTCCACGCCCAAACCGAAACCTTGTTCCCTGAAAATAGTGCGGCCCTGATCGAAGCGCACCCCGGTTGCCAAATCCTCCCTTAACAGCAAAGGCCCATCCATATCCATATGATCGGCCAGCACGGCAAGCTGCGCCAGTGCTGCAGTACCGATACTGCTTTCATTCATACAGCCCAGCATCACACGCAACCCGAGTTGTCGTGCCTTGCTGATCATTCGTAGCGCAGGCGTAATGCCCCCGCATTTGGTAAGCTTGATGTTGATGCCGTGAAAGGCTCCTGTACAGCGTTGCACATCGTTTTCCGATACGCAGGATTCATCGGCGAACAGGGGAACCGGAGACTTTTCACTAAGGATACGCATACCTTCAAAATCCTCCTTCGCCAAGGGCTGCTCCACAAGTTCCACACCCAGTTGATGTAACAGGGGTATTTTATCCAGAGCCTGCTCCAGCGTCCATCCGGCATTGGCATCTACCCGGAAAACGGCATCGGTGTTTTTTCGTAAGGCTTCCACAACCTCCACATCGCCTTCAAACCCTACTTTGATCTTGTAGATCGGCCAGGGTCGCTCCTGCATCTTGGCAACCATGTTTTCCGTGGAATCGATGCCGATGGTATAATCGGTCAGCGGAACAGGTGCCGGCTCGGGTTGCCAGAAATGCCGCAACTGGCAGCGCTTCATTTTTCCATAGATATCCCAGCCCGCCATATCGAGGGCGCAGACCAGGAAGGCGTTGGCAGGAAAAAGATGATGCAGGAAATGCCAGTAACGCTCCGGTTCGGTAAACGCGAATTTTTCAAGCAGCTTTCGGCGTGACTCCAGGTCTTCCGCCATTTTTTCGGCGCTGATGTTATAATAGGAAATCGCCGGTGCTTCGCCGTAACCCCTGAAACCAAGATGGTTCAGTTCAACCACGAATACGGGCTGATGGGTCTTGGTACCCTTCGAAATTGTGAAGGGATGAACGAAAGGCAGTGAATGGATGGCTTGTCGGATCTGCATGATAAAAATAACCTGCAAAAAGATGCCCTGCATCACATGCAGGGCATCGGTATTCGTATAAAAATGATATTCGCTTAGTAGGGACTCACTTTCATTTCGACCCTGCGGTTCTTGGCGCGTCCGGCAGCAGTCTTGTTGTCGGCTACAGGCTGGCTGTCACCATACCCGTTGGCGGTAATCCGGCCACCGTCAATACCTTTTGAGATCAGGTAATCCCTCACGGTATTCACACGGTTTACGGAAAGCGTCCGGTTCTTTGCGGGATCGCCTACATTATCGGTATGACCACCGATGTCGAGCTTGTAGGAGCGATGCTGCTTCATGATGGCGACCACCTGATCGAGCGGAGCGTAGGAAGCAGGAAGCAACTTGGCGCTGCCGGTAGCGAAGAGGATGTGACTTGCGGCATCGTTGATTTTAAGGATATCGCTGTTGTCAACCATAGGACATCCTGCATTGCTGGCGGGACCGGCTTCGTCGGGACATTTATCATCCTCATCGGCAACGCCGTCCTTATCGCGGTCGGGCATGGGACATCCGTTGTAACGGGCTATACCCGGTACGGTTGGACATTTATCATCGTCATCGTTGATACCATCGCCATCGCTGTCGGGAACCGGGCAACCATTGTATTTGGCCGTGCCCTTCACGTTGGGACACTTGTCCTGGGAATCGGGAATACCGTCGCCATCCGAATCGGGGCAACCTTTAAGGGCGGCAAGACCTTTCACATCGGGGCACTCATCCACATCATCGTTAACACCATCACCATCGCGGTCAAGTACGACTACTTTGGCTACGGGCAGCGCGGGCTTGGGGGCCTGATAGCCGCCATCGTCGCCGCTGACATTCTGGGCAAAACCCAGGGAGAACATCAGATTATCGGGTACCACTTTGGGTGTGAGCGTGGCATTGTACTGTGCCTGAAGGAATAAGTAGGTGATGCTGCTGGCATTGAACTGCAAACCGCCACCCATTGGGATATAAGCACCGCCGCGGTTGGTATAAAGACCGAGACCGGCACCCACAAGCAGATATGGAGAGAAGATATTCTCATCGCGCAGCGGGCGGATGTTGATCGTGGGTTCAAGCTGCAGACCGATTTCCGTTTTGCCGGGCAGGTTATTATAGAGGGCACTGTAATCATGGAACACGCCATGCAGTTTTGCGGAGAAATCAATGAAAGGGGTAAGTCCTTTCCAGTAGGCCAGGGAAACACCGGCACTCATATCGGCAATAGCGAGCGAGCGGGCATTGCTGTTTTTACCGAAATTCTTGGGAGCATTGAAATCACTCATGGAGAAGTTGATGCCGAAAAGTCCGGGTTTTTTCTGTCCGGGTGTGGAAAGGCTGAATTTCTTTTTCGCCTTAGTGCCGGTGTTGTTCTGTGCGAACAGGACCGCAGAGAAGCAAAACAGAGAGAGAAGCAGGGTGAATTTTTGTCTCATAAGCTTGTTAAGTTTGAATAATGCTGTTTGTAGTCCTGGTATGGGACCTGATCCGAAAATCCGTTAAGCGTATGACTCCGATAACGATTTTCGGAAAAATCAAAGATAAGGGAAAGCCGATAACGGGGCAAAATATTGATTCCGGAGGTTGATGGCGCCGCTGAGTCGGTCCAAAAGGGGCTGAACGCCTTATCTTTGTACAGTTCCAGCAAGGTTTCGGCAAGGTGCCGATTCAAGGGTCCGGTAGCTCAGCTGGATAGAGCATCAGCCTTCTAAGCTGAGGGTCATTGGTTCGAATCCAATCCGGATCACAGGTTACCAACCAGTTCCCCCCGGGCTTGGACCGGCTCATCGTTAATTACCCGATTAGTCCAAAAAATCCTCCAATCCTGTAATCGTATTCAGACAATCTTGCCGAGTCCACGAGCTCCATGCATTTGTGGACTCCCGACCGGAAAGGAATTACTAAACCCTTTGCGTTTAATGTGCAGGAACCACAAAATCCCTGAAATTATCTTTATCAATTACTACTCCTTCAACATGATAATTTTCCAAAATTGACTTTGGGATTTTAATGCGTCCCCCGCTCATTCATTTGAATTCACTCGCTTTAAATTTCCTGAAGACTCTAGGCAAAACAACCCGCCGCGTTAGTAAAACAATAGTTCGTGTGTCTGACAAATACATATAAGCATTTGCAGGAAGCGTAAATTTGCAATGCCCGTCCCGGGCAAATCATGCTTAAACTACTGAAGCGATTCCTGTTGTTCCTGCTCCTCCTGCTGACCCTGGCCGGGCTCATTCCCGTGCTGTTTCCGGGACTGATGACCAGCACCGTCATCCGCTGGGCCAATGCTAACATCAACGGTAAGCTCAACTTCACCAAAACCCGGATATCGCTGATCCGCAATTTCCCCCAACTCACCCTCAGCATCCACGAATTCAGCCTTACCGGAGCACCTCCCTTTGCCGCCGATACCCTTTTCGCGGGCAAAGAGCTCAGTTTCGGCATTGATCTCCTCTCCCTGTTCCGAAAAAAAATGACCATCAATGGTGTTTACCTCGATCAGGGCCGGATCAATATCCTTACCGATACGGAAGGCCGTTCCAATTACCAGATCCTGAAAACCACGAAGAGCGATCAGGCTGAAAAATCCTCCAGAGATGCGGAACTGAAGATCAGTGAAGTGGTGGTCAGCGGAACCAACCTGCTCTACCATGATCAGTCAGTACCCGTGCGACTCGCCGCCCTGGACCTGAATTACAATGGCGAGGCCGATGTCAACAGTGAACTCTATGACCTGACTACACAACTGCAAATAAAAAAACTCGATCTGGCCATCAACGATACCCGCTATCTGCAGAACAAAAGCCTGCGCGCCGAAATGATCACGCGCATCAACACCGGCAAACTCAGCTTCGAATTCAAGAAGAACAAACTCTCTATCAACGACCTGCCTGTTGATTTCTCGGGGCTGCTGCGCTTCATCAGCGACGGCTACGACATAGACCTGGCATTGGTTTCAGGCACTACCGACCTGAAAAATGTTTTCTCCGTACTGCCTCCGGCATACGGGGCATGGGCATCCAAAACAACCATACTGGGTACAAGCAGAATCACGCTCAACATGAAGGGCGCCTACAGCAAACCCCGGGGGCTCTCCCCCGACCTCCGCGTGGGCGTGTTGCTCCAAAAGGGCAGCATCCGCCATGCCGGCGCACCCTTCGCCCTCGAAAACGTGGAGCTCGACGCCACACTCGATCTGCCATCGCTGAACGCCGACCGGGTAGGGTTGGATCTGCGCAATTTCTCCTGGCTGCTGGGAGGCGACAAAGGGAAGGCCACCCTTCAACTCAAAAAAGAACCTCGGCTGTTCCTCACTGCCGATGTCGACAGCCGGATCAACCTTGACCTGCTCAAAAAAGCCCTGGGGCTGGACCAATACCGGATTTCGGGTATGCTCTACAGTAAGGTTCTTTGCAGCGGCTACTTCGAACCCGCGAAAAAAATATTTCCCGCGGGTAATGCCACCCTGCACGTCACCGATGGCAGTTTCACCGCACCCGAATTCATCTGGCCGCTGACCGCCATCCTGCTCAAAGGCGATGCCCGATGCCCCGATGGCAAGGCCGGTTCCCTTTCAGTATCCCTCAACCCGCTGCAGTTCAAACTGGGCAACGACCCGCTTTCGGTGAACGCGCGGCTGCATAATCTGGACAACATCCACTACGATGTGCATGCCGAAGGGAAAATCGACTGTGCCAAATTGAAACCCTACCTGCCGAAAGATGAATTGTCGGTAAACGGTGTACTCAGCGGCAAGCTGCAATTCAAAGGCAGTGTGGCCGACGCGAAAGCTCTGCGGTACCAAAACCTGTACAACAGCGGAAAGCTCAACATCCGCAACATGCGGGTGAAGTCTTCGTTCTATCCCGACTCCTTCCTCATCGCCGATGGCCTTTTCACCTTCAATGACGATGATGCACACCTGCAGGACGTTCGGTTGCACTATCGGAAAAACCGTCTCAACATTTCAGGCAACGCAAGCCGCTATTTCGGTTGGCTGCTGAACAAGGATGTACTGCGCCTGAGGGGTGATGTGCAGGCGACTGTACTCAACCTCAATGATTTCATGGCCTATGATGCGGCCCCATCCAAAAAAACTGCATCCCAACCGGCTTCCAATCCCACTGTGGTGCAGGTTCCCGACCGCTTCGACTTCAAACTGCACAGCCAATTCGGCGAAGTGGACTACAAGGATATGGTGCTGAAGGATTTCACGGGGGAGGCCCACCTTAGCGAAAGCCGCCTCGCGCTTGATACCGCCCGCTTTCGTGTAGCCGGTGCCGTGTTCGGACTCAGCGGCAATTACAAGGCCCTGAACACCCGATCGGCCGAATTCGGCCTGCGTGTAAAAGCCGATACCTTCAACATCAGCCGCGCATACGCCGAAATACCCCTGTTCCGCGAACTGGCCAGCTCGGCCTCGATGGCAAAGGGTACCGTGTCGATGCAATATGCGGTCCGCGGCAAACTCAACGCCTCCATGATGCCCGACTACCCGACCCTGCGCGGAGGCGGCTGGGTGAAGCTGGAAGATGTGAGCGTGAAAGGGATGAAACTGTTCAACGAGGTGGGCCGTATGACCGGCCGCGACAGTGTAGCCAACCCCAGGCTGAAAGCGGTGCTCATCAAGTCTTCAATAGCCAACAACCGCATCAAAATAGAGCGTACCAAGATGCGCATCCGCTCCTTCCGTCCGCGCCTTGAGGGCTATGTGTACTTCGACAACCGGCTCGACCTGCGTATGCGCCTGGGGCTTCCGCCCTTCGGCATCATCGGGATTCCCCTCACCATCAAAGGCACCAGCGAAAAGCCCAAGATAAAGATGAAGAAAGAGCAGCTGGATCCGGAGGAGGAGGAGAAGGAATAAACGAACCGCAGCCCGTCAACGCGAGACAGCCACCCGCTGTGAAAGTACCGTAACGGAACTGCCTCCGATAAAGAAATCGAAATCACCCGGCTCGAAAATCCGGTTTCCCACATCGTCAAAAAAACCGAGTGCTTCCCGTGAAAGGCTTACCTGCACCTGCTTGCTTTCTCCTGCATTAAGCCCGAACTTCTGAAACGCCTTCAATTCCTTGACCGGACGCGCCACGGAAGCCACCGGATCGCGCAAATAGATCTGAGCCACTTCCTCCCCAAAACGGGTTCCAACATTCTTCACCGCAAAGCGGATTCGAATGCTGTCGCCGACCGAAACCTTCAGGCCCGAGTACGAAAATTCGGTATAGCTCAATCCGAAACCGAAAGGATAAAGCGGCTCATGGGACTCGTCGTTATAGTGCGACCAAAAGACTTCAGTTTTGGGTCCGGGTCTTCCGGTATTGAGATGGTTATAATAAAGTGGAATCTGACGGGCGTTTTTCGGGAAGGTCATAGGCAATTTACCGGAAGGGTTATAATCGCCGTAGAGCACCTGCGCTATGGCATTGCCCGCCTCGGTTCCGGGTTGCCAGGCCTCGATAATAGATGGAATGTTTTGGGCAGCCCATTCAATACCCAACGGTCTTCCATTCATCAGGACCAATACGATATTTTTATTGACTCTGTACATCGCCTCAAGCAACTGTTGCTGAAAACCGGGCAGGCCGATATCGGCGCGGCTTCTCCCCTCACCTGTCTGATACCCATGTTCACCCATGACGGCAATGACCAGATCGGCCGATTGTGCCGACGCAACCGCTGCTCCAAAGCCGGTAGTATCGGTTGTGTTCACCTTGAGTTCACTGATGAAATGTTGCGGTCCGCTGAAAACAACCGGTCCGCGTGCATAACTGATATTCGCATCATAGCGCCTCAGGCCATCAAGCACGGAAACGGCGCTGTTGTCTTCTGCGGCCAGACGCCAGTTGCCCAACGGACTATTTTTATCATCAGCAAGTGCCCCGATGACAACAATGCGTTTCCCGGGCATTTTATCGAGCGGAAGCAGTTGGTTCCGGTTTCTGAGCAATACCACCGATTGCTTTGCAATTTCAAGTGCGGTAGTTCTTGCAGCCTCCCTGTCAACCGGGCGGGTAAAGGCAGGAGAATCGCAGTATTTGTAAGGGTTGTCGAAAAGCCCCAGTGAAAATTTGAGCCGGAGTACCCGCGACACCGCATCATCAATGTCCCTTTCCTTCACCCTGCCTGAATGAACCAATTCGGCAAGGTGCCTGACATACGCGTAGGATTCCATATCCACATCGGAACCTGCATTGAGGGCAAGGGCAGCAGCATCGCGTAAATCGGAAGCGAAGCCGTGAGCCACCATTTCGCCACAGGAACCCCAGTCGGAAACCACAACCCCACGGAACTTCCATTTCCCTTTCAGCAGGGAACGCTGCAGATATTTATTGCCGGTAGCGGGAATACCGTCGACCACGTTAAAGGAGTTCATCACCGAAGCGGCACCGGCATCCAGCGCTGCCTTGAAGGGAGGAAGCACCACATTATGCAGCGTATGGCGGCTGATGTCGACAGTGTTATAATCGCGGCCACCCTCCGAAAAACCGTATCCGGCAAAATGCTTGGCGGTTGCAAGTACCGATGTGGGGGCACGAAGATCGCGGCCCTGGAAACCTTTCACTCGGGCGGCGGCGATGCATGAGCCAAGGAAAGGATCTTCGCCGGACCCTTCCATCACCCTTCCCCAGCGCGGGTCGCGGCAAATGTCGACCATGGGCGCGAAGGTCCAGTTGATGCCGTCGGCAGCCGCTTCCTGCGCAGCCAACCGGGCCGATGCCTCGATCAGGTCCAGATTCCAGCTGGCCGCTTCCGCAAGTGGAATGGGCGTGATGGTCCTGTATCCGTGTATCACATCAAAACCGAAAAGAAGGGGAATACCCAAACGGCTTTGAGTAACCACCAGCTGCTGCAGGGCGCGCACCTGGCGGTATCCGGTGACATTGATGACCGACCCCACCATACCTTTCCGGAAATGTCCGTATTTCTCCTTGTCGTTGCCCGATTCGGGTGCGGGACCGGTTACGTTCCAGAAACCATTGTATTGGTTCAACTGGCCGATTTTCTCTTCAAGGGTCATCCGCTTAAGCAGGGCATTTACTTTCCTCCCAAGAGAATCGACAGACGCTCTTTGGGCGGAAGTTCCACCGGTAAGCGGAAAGATTGCTGCGAAAAGCGCGAGAAAGTAAGCAATAATTTTTTTCATGACACAGGATCTTTCTGGCAAAGGATATGGTATCTCTTGCCACACTTGACCGCATCCGGAATCGGCACATCAGCGCTCGATCATCCGGTACACCCTCACATAATCCACGACCATGCTGGCCGGAAAAGCGTTGACGTCGATTCCCTGGGCACCGCCCCAGTTTCCACCTACGGCCACGTTGAGGAGCAGATGAAAACGCTTGTTGAACGGCCAGGTGGTGAAGCCCGTGTTTTCGTTGGTGAATTCGAAGCATTGCACATCGTCGATGAATCCGCGAACGGCATAAGGAGTCCAGTCAACCCTGTAAAGGTGGAAGGCGTCTATGGCACCGGGCACTGTTTTGGCCGAAGTCTTCTGCGTGCCGCGTGTATGGTTGTATGCGGAAGTATGGATGCTGCAATGAACGTTGTTGGGATCGAACCCTACATGCTCCATGATGTCGATTTCGCCGGAAGCCGGCCAGGTACCGTATTCATTGTCGCTGGACAGCATCCAGACGGCAGGCCAGGTTCCCCGTCCCGCCGGCAGCTTGGCCCGCACTTCAAAACGGCCGTACAGCCAGTCGCCCTTACCCTTCGTGATCATGCGGGATGACGTGTACTGATTGTTGGAGAAATTCTCTTTTTTGGCCGTGATGAAGAGATTGCCCCCTGTAACGGTACTGTTGGCGCCGTTGGTATAATACTGCGCTTCGTTGTTTCCCCAGCCGGCGCCGCCTGTTTCGAAGGTCCACTTTGAGGCATCGGGTGCGTTGCCATCGAACTCGTCCGCCCATACGGGCAAAGTTTCAAATTGCCAGCCCTTGTCGGTAACGGCTTCAGCGGGGTTCAGCGGAGGAATCTCCTTCTTGTCGGTGCAGGCGAAGAGCAGTAGTGCGGATGATAGGAACAAAGACAGCATTTTCATGGCTTTTGGTTGAGGTATGGTCAGAGGGGAATGAATTTGAACTGAAACACGGTTGATGATCCGTTTCCGGCCCGGAGGATCATCTTGGATGAATTGATTTCGATGATCCGGTACACATTCTCAGCGGGGACGTCGGTGGTGCCGATGAAGGCGGCCGGAGGGGCAACAGGCAGTTTGATGGTAGCCAGTCCGGCTAACCCGGGTGTGGTTGCGCTGAAGATGTAGCTAAGGTTGCTGAAAGAGCGGTCGTCGCCGCAATTGTAGTTGGGTGAAATATTCCCGCCGTTGAAGGTGGATCCCGCCGCATTGTAATTGAGCACATTGGCTGCGGTGAAGGTGTACACATCATCCGACTGGCAGCCGGCCAGCGGACCTCCGCCATAATATTCTGAGGGATTCCCTTCGGTGCCTACCACAATGGGATTGGCACCCGGGGCTGGATCGAGCTTCCAAGACCTGCTGCTTCCACCGGTGAGCAGGTTCCGTATGTCATCCAGCGTAAGCGCCACCACTTTCTTGAGTTTCACCTCGATCAAAATGCCGCCCGAACCCGCTAGGACGCCCCGGAGGGTCATGGTGGTTGCGGTGTAGGAACGTACTTCGTATCGGTTGCTGTCCACCAGATCGGTAGTTCCGATGAAGGGCTTTCCGGTTCCGGTCAGCAGGCTGTCGAGCCGGATCACCGGATTCTGTCCGCTCCTGGCAATCACCCGGTAGCTCCTGGCATTGGGTTTGGGTGCCTGGCAGCTGTATCCGGCCTGCACATCAAAAGTCTGGCCATTGGCGTTGTAATCAAAGGCCCCTGTTGCACCGAAGCGGTATACATCATCAGCCTGACAGGCGGCGGGCGTTCCGGAGAAATAAACGGAATTGCCATCGGGGGAAAGCACTTTGATAGCATCGGCATCATTGCTCCAGGTCCATTCGGCAAAAGAGCAGTCGGTAAGCTTGCTGAAAAAATCATTTTGACAGGCATCCAACACCGACACCACCTTGGTGATGGAATTATTGCCGTTGGTTCCAACTGTGGTCAGCGTCACGTTGTACGTACCCCCCACCGCGTATACATGGGTTGGATTACTAAGCGGGGATAGTGCGCTGTTATCACCGAAATTCCACTGGTAAAGGAACTCTTCACTGCTGGCATTTACAAAATTGACCCTGCAGGGAAAGGGCAGGGTATCACCTCCCGGGAGCTGGCTGAAGCTAAATTCGGCCTTGGAAGCAGATCCTGAAAGTTGCAATCGATCTTTACGGCACTGCACAAAAAGCATTGAGAGCGCGATGGCCGTCAGTGAAGTGCGCAAAAGCTGTTTCATATTTTCCATTTAGGTGTTTGACAAACTGAATGATCAATACCCTTCATTTTGTGTAAGATTCGGATTCTTATCCCGCTCGCCCTGGGGTATGGGCATATAGCGGTGTTTGGCAGAAACGGAAGTCTTACCCGATGCCTGCATGACTCTGATGAAATAGTTGGGATCGGGGTGGCGCAGCAAATCATACCAGCGGTGCATCTCGAAAGCGAATTCAAGGCGTCGCTCCTTATATAGCGCATCGAGGTACTGCGATTCGGAAAGGCCTGCGGGTAAAGGAGCCAGTCCTGCTCTTGCGCGCACCTGATCGGCAAAAGGCTTTCCGGTAGCGGGCCCGGCAGCTTCCGCATAAACAAGCAGCACTTCCGCATAGCGCATGATGGGTATGTTGAGTGCGCTGCGCCATTGCCCGTCGTCGCCCGTGGTGTTCTCCACCGGAATGAAAAACTTACGTACGTTGAATCCGTTGGGGGAGCCGATCAGGGTTGCCGGCTGGGTATAGGTTCCGTAGGTATCGCCGGGAATCCAGATGGTCCGGTTCCTCCGGCTATCCAAAATGGTGGAGTAAGCAGCACCGCTTCGCTCGTACTGGTCCACAAAATCACGCGTGGGTACCGTAAACCCGTAACCCCTTTCCGGAACGATGTTCTGGAACCTGGGCCCATAGAAGGTGTTAATGTTGCTTCCCGCACTGTAAATGGAGAAGGTGCCGCCTCCGCTGCGGTATTGCACTTCAAAAAGGGATTCCTTCCCGTTCTCGTTTTCGAGTTTGAAATTGTCGGCATAGTTGGTCCACAATTCATATCCGTAAGTCGCGCGGTTGTCAATGACCTCCCTGGCCTTCAAAGCCGCATTGCCCTTGTCGCCGATGGTAAGATATACAGCTGCCAGCAAACCTTTCGCGGCTCCTGCCGTTGCGCGGCCCCTGTCGGCTCCCGTATAGCCGGCCGGCAGCAGGGTTTCGGCAGTCTGCAGGTCGGCGATGATCTGCTCATATACCCGCTGCTTCGGAGAACGGGAGATGACGGATGCCTCACCTGCCGTGATGGCATTGGTGTACAAAGGCACGTCGCCGAAGAGCCTGACCAGATGGTAATAATAAAGGGCCCGCAGGAAACGGCCCTCGCCGATACAACGCTTTCTTACGGTCTCGCTCATCACAGGCACTTGCGGAACGCGCTCTACAACCAGGTTCGCACGCAGGATTCCGAAGTAACACTGTGCCCACATGATGTTGATGACCGGGTTGAATGCGGTGAGGGTGAAATTGTCAAGTTCCGCGGTTTCAGCCCCATCTCCACCACCGCCGCCGCCCAGGTCGGCATCGTCGCTCATGATGTCGCCCAGATGCCAGGCTGCACCGTTAAATATGGTGGAAAGCGGGGTATATACCGCGTTGGTGGCGGTAATCGCTTCCTGCTCGTTCTGGTAATAATTGTCGATGGACACGATGGGAATCGTGGGATCGATGGAAAGTTGTTCTTTCGAGCAACCGTAGAGTAGAAGCGCCGCACAAAGCGGAAACGCCCACCGCATCAAAAGGATTTTCTTCATTTGCACAACAATTTTGAATTCGTTTTTTACAACACGCTTACAACTCAATGGTGATTCCTGCAAGAACAGTGCGGGCCTGTGGATAAAATCCGATGTCCACACCGCCACCCACTTCGGGATCCATGCCCGAATAGCGGGTCAGCGTGAGCAGGTTTTGAACGCTGGCATAGAACTGTGTCCTTCTCAGCTTCATCTTCTCGGCGAGCCGCACCGGCAGGTTGTAGGCGAGCCGCAGATTCTTGATGCGCACATAGGAGGCATCCTCCACGAAGCGGTCGGATACCCGGTTGTTGCCGTTGGGATCGTTGAGCGTCACACGGGGCATCTCGTTCGAAGAGCCCTGCCCTGTCCAGCGCCCGATGACGGCATTGGAATAATTGCCGTTGCTTACACCGCCCTCGGTATACCAGCGGGTGAAGTTCAGCACCTTGTTGCCCTGGGAACCCTGGATGAAAAGCGTGAGCTCAAAGTTTCTGTACTGCAGGGTGTTGGTGATACCGAAGGTGAAGTTGGGATTGGCGTTGCCGATGTTCGTGCGGTCCTTGTCGTTGATGATGCCGTCGCCGTTCAGGTCTTTGAAGCGGATGTCGCCGGGAGCCGTACTGGTGGTAGGGTCTGTGCCTTCGGTCTGTTTGGCGTGGGCGGCTATTTCGGCATAATTCTGGAAAATGCCGTCGGTCACAAACCCGAAAAAGAAATCGGCTGGAGCACCCTGTATGGTGCGGAGACTGCCCCCGGTAATCCGTGAAAACCCTTTATCGAGCGGAGCGGAAAGGCCAAGTGAAACCACTTCGTTCCGGTAAAGTCCAGCCACCGCGTTGATGTTCCAGTTGAAACGGGCGTGGTCGATCAGACGGCCGTTGAACGTGAGGTCAAAGCCACGGTTTTGCAGGGTGCCGGTATTATAAGGTACCGACTCATAGGTACCCGAAACAAAGGGCGGAGCCACATAAAGGATCAGGTCTTTGGAACGGCGCTGGTACACGTCGAATGAAAGCGTGTACCGGTTCGAAAAGGCTGAGAGGTCTACCCCGAAATTCAGCTGCTCGTTCTTTTCCCATTTGATATCGGGATTGTAGGAGGCGCTGGGTCCGGCACCGGGAACGATACCCCCCGAACCGGAAGAATTGCCGAACGTATACTGGAAACTCTGGTTGATGCGCTGCAGGTAGGAATTGGCCTGCACATTGGGATTACCGGTGTAGCCGAAACTGGCCCTCAGTTTGAGGTCGTCGATCCACTTGCTTTTGCCGAAGAAAGCCTCGCGGCTGATGCGCCATGCGCCCGAAACGGCGGGGAAGATTGCAAATCGGTTTTTGGGTGCGAAGTTGGAACTGCCGTCGCGACGAAGGGAAAAGCCGAAATAGATCCTGTTGTCGAAATCATAGTTTACCCTTGAGAAATAAGAGATCAGGCGCTGGTTGATTCCGTCTTCCGCAGCATTGAAGGTTTGTGAGATGTCGGTAGGCTGGAAGACCTGGTTGTTCAGCACCGGAATATTCTGCGTGAAGTTTCCTCCGCGGCCGGCCACCACATAGGAATACCTGTTTTCCTGAAAGGTGGTTCCCGCCACCGCATTGACATGATGGGCGGCAAAACGCTTTTCGAAAGTGAGTGTGTTTTCAAAAAGGTAGTCTGGATATAGGCCCTTTTGGACACTGTAGTCGGTCCGGTCATAACGCTGGCCGCCGGAGGCCGGTGTGGCCGGACGGAAATTGTTGATCTCCTGGTAATTGAAATCACCGCCTACCAGTGTTTTGAAACGGAAGTTGGAGCCGAAGCCGATTTCAGCAAAAATATTTCCAGTGATCCGGTAGCGGGTATTCTCGTTCTTCGGTACTTCCAGCACATAAATGGGATTGGGCTCGCTGAAGCCATCTACGTTGCCGTTACCGCCGGCGTAGCTGCCGTCGGGGTTCCGGGGCGATACCGTGGGAGGAGCCGTGAGCGCCAAAAGTACAATGCTGTTGAACGGCGTGTAGGTATCGGCGCTGTGTTCGATGATCTTGTTGATTGAAAGGGAGTTTCCGATACGGATGTTGTTGTTGATTTTCACATCCCCGTTGAAACGCAGGGTGAATCGTTCAAAATCCGTCTTGTAGATGATGCCGTCCTGCCTGAAATATCCGGCCGAAAGGAGGTATTGCGATTTGTCGGAACCGCCAGAAGCCGTCAGGTTGATGTTTTGTATGGCCGCAGAGCGGAACACCTCGTCGAGCCAGTCAGTTCCCTTGCCGTACTGTGTGGCCACTGCATTGAAATCAACGAGTTTGGGGATGGGAGGAAGGCCGCTTGCGATTTGTGCCTCGGTATTCATGATGGCGTACTCACGTGCGTCGAGCATCGTGGGCAATTGCCATGCCCGCTGTATCCCGCGGTAGTAATCGAAGGTGAGGTTTGACTTTCCCGGCCGGCCCCTCTTGGTCGTGATGATGACAACTCCGTTGGAGGCGCGCACCCCGTAAATGGCCGCGGCGGCGGCGTCCTTGAGCACATCGATGTTCTCAATATCATTCACGCCGAAGGAATTCAGTACATTGTCGGCCTGCTGGTCGGGCAGCGGATAACCGTCCACCACAATCAGCGGATTGTTGGTGCCGGTGAGCGAAGAGATGCCCCTGATGCGGATGCCCGTTCCGCCGGTTCCGCCGGGGGCACCGCTGTTTTGTACGATAGTAACACCGGAAACCCTGCCCTGCAGGGCCTGGGCCGCATCGGCAACCGGTGTGGAATTGATGACTTTCGACGATACGGAGGAAACGGAAGTGGTCAGGTCCCGTCTTTTCCGGGAACCATATCCGACCACCACCACTTCATCAAGATTTTTCTGTGCCGCTTCAAGGAAAATGTTCAGTTGCGTGGTTCGGTTTACTTTTTGTGTGACGGTCGACATGCCGGAAAAACTGAACAACACGACAGAACCCTTGGGCACCTCGATTGAGTAGGCACCCATGGCATCCGTAGTGGCGGAAGCAGCGTTTCCCTGAACGGCTATTGTGACCCCCTGCAGGGGCTCATTGGTTTGACTGCTGAATATCTTTCCCGACAACGTACAACGTTGTGCCTGCGAAATACCCACCACTGCCAGCATGAGCAGGGTGGTACAAAGCAATTTGATTTTTATGGCCATACCGATGAGTGATTGAATGCGATTGAAAGCGGTTACGGAAAACAAGGCGAAAATCCGACCGCTGCGGACCGGACTTTCGCCACAAGGATATCATCAGATTGTTTCCATTATTCCAGGATAATTTTTTGGGCAGTCGTTTTGCCTTCGCTTACGTACCGGATCAAATAGACCCCACGGGGCAATCCGCCCATGTCCAGCATCATGTTTGAACCAGCCTGAACGCCAGATACATTGTATTGCCGGAGCAGGATTCCGTCGGGACGCAGCAGCTGAAGCGATGCGCCGGGAGAAGACGCTTCGGCAAACAGCACATTGACAGTACCGCGGGTCGGATTGGGCATGCAGGTAAAGCCGCCGTTTTTGATTGTGGTGAAGCGGACAAACAATACTGGAGAGTAAGTCACACGGCCATCGAGGTCGATTTGCTTCAGCCTGTAATGATTGACCCCGTTGAGCGGGGAGCGGTCGGTGGTGGCATATGATTTTCGTGTAGCCGTAACTGTTGAAGCGGCAACGAAATTGAGCGGCAGCCATTCACGGGCATCCGCACTCCGTTCAATCTGGAATCCCCGGAAATTGACCTCCGCGGTGGTGCTCCAGTTGAGCGAAACCGTCGAGCCCTGGCGTACGGCACGGAAATCCACCAGAGTCACCGGCAGTCCTCCGGCCTTCCAGAAATAGAAGTTGTCGAGGTAAACGGTACTGCTGCCGAACGGCGTTCCTACAAGTTTGATCTGTCCTACATTGCTCAGATTAATGGTATTGTATTGCGCAAGGTCGATGTCGAAACTGTTCCAGCCGGCAAGCGTGGGTGTAAGGGTGACCTTTTGTTCCACGGTGGAAGGCGAAGTGTTGATCAGGAATACATCGAAAGCGGTGCAATTGGGCGTCCAAATGTCTACATGCAGTTTGCTCATTGCTGATGCGTTGATAGCACTTGCGAACTGCACGCCCTGGTAATTGAGAAATTCGTATTTCTTGGTTGGGTTGCCGGCAATCTGAACCTCTGTTACCACGGTGGACTGTCCCCAGTTAGGGAACCAGTCTGTGCCGGGCACATTGGCATAGGCATCGCTGAACAGCGAAATCACATCGGCAGCATCGCGGGCAGGTGGTGCAGGCGCCGCTGTTGCGGGTCCGGGATAGGTGACAACAAGTGTTGCCGTTGCAGAGCCCGGTCCGAATGAACCTGCAGGAGCCTGCGTGGCTGTGATGATGGAAGTGCCCGCTCCTACGATGGTTACCACGTCCCCACTGATAGTCGCTACCGCAGGATTTCCACTGGTGTAGGTGAACGCTCCTGTGCTGTTGCTGGTCGGGGGCGTAAGGGTGAAGGGCGCGTCGCCCACCTGCTTGGCCGGCACACTGAATCCGGTGATGGTGGGTGTGTTGGAGCTTTTCCAGAAATAGAAATTGTCGAGATATACTTTGCTGGTGCCGAAAGGCGTACCCACCAGTTTGATCTGCCCGATGTTGTTGAGCGCGATGGTGTTGTATTGTGTGAGTGCGATATCATAACTGTTCCATCCGGCTAGTGTCGGATTCAGGGTAACCTTCTGCTCTACCAGTGCGGGCGTGGTGTTGATCAGAAATATTTCGAAGGCGGTGCAGTTGGGTGTCCAGATATCTACGTGAAGATTGCTCATGGAAGAGGCATCCACCGGTGCTGCAAATTGCACACCCTGATAATTGAGGTTCTCATATTTCTTGGTGTTGTTCCCCTGGATGATCGTATCGGAAACCACGGTGGACTGCCCCCAGTTCGGAAACCAGTCGATGCCGGCGATATTACTATAGGAGTCGCTGAACAGTGAAATCACATCTGAAGCGTTGCGCACCGGAGGTGTGGGAGCGGCTGTGATGCCCGACTTGTAGAAATAGATATTGTCAAGGTATACGGTGCTGGTTCCGAACGGAGTTCCCACCAGTTTCAGCTGGCTCACATTGTTCAGCGCGATAGTGTTGTAATCGGACAGATTGATGTCAAAACTGTTCCAGCCCGAGAAGGAAGGTGTAAGCGTTACCTTCTGCTCCACGGTCGTAGGTGAAGTGTTGATGAGAAACACATCGAAGGCAGAGCAGTTGGGCGTCCATATATCCAGATGCAGCTTGTTCATCTGCGACACATCAATGGGAGCGGCAAGCTGCACACCCTGATAGTTGAGGTTGGTGTATTTCTTGGTGTTGTTGCCGGCGATGAGGATATCGGTTACAGTAGTGGATTGTCCCCAGTTGGGAAACCAGTCAGTACCGGCCACATTGTTATAAGCGTCGCTGAATAGCGAAACCACATCGGCAGCATTGCGAACAGGCGGCACGGGGGCGGCTGTGGATGGGTCGGGACTGGTCACGACAAAAGTCGTGGTTGCGGTTCCTTGTCCGAATGAACCTGCAGGGGCCTGGGTGGCGGTGATCAGCGATGTACCCACACCTACAATGGTTATGATATTTCCTGAAATGGTGGCCACTGCCGTATTGCC
>CAZZLI010000027.1:20054-26610 GCA_964655055.1 uncultured Ferruginibacter sp. | reverse complement strand
GCCACGCTTACCTATACACGAAATGCCAAAGCGCTTACCGTAACCGGCATCACCGCTTCCAACAAAGTGTACGACGGCACCACCACGGCCATCCTCAGCGGCGGTTCGCTGTTGGGCGTGGTATCACCCGATGTGGTGACGCTTACACAGGCGGGCAGCTTCGCCGATAAGAATGTGGGTACTGCAAAAACAGTAACCGCCAGCTGCAGCCTCGGTGGAGCCGATGCAGGAAATTATACACTTACCCAGCCTACAGGTATTACGGCCAATATCACTCCGGCCGCGTTGACCATTACGGCCAACAATGCCAGCAAATGTGCGGGCTTCACCTATACGCCCGGCACCACCGCCTTTACGACTTCCGGTTTGCAACCCGGCGATGCCATCAGTTCGGTAACGCTGAACAGTACGGGCGCTTCCGATCTTGCCGAACCCGGCACTTATGCCATTGTGCCTTCTGCGGCAACCGGCGCTTCTTTCAGTGCATCAAATTATTCAATCACTTACACCAACGGCACCTTGACCGTTGCCGATCTGCCGGCCTTTACCACCGATCCTGCTTCCAGCATCGCTGCGGTGTGTAATGGCCAATCAACCGGAGCCCTTAGCGTTGTCGCCATCCCCGGCAGCGGCACACTCAGCGGTTACCAGTGGTATCGTAATTCGGCAAACAGCAGCTTCGGCGGTACCCTCATCAGTGGCGCCACGTCAAGCAGCTATACACCGCCGACTACAACATCGGGTACCCTCTATTACTATGCTGTAGCTACCAACTCGTTCGGATGTTCAACGCCCAGCAATACTTCAGGTGCGCTGGTGGTCAACGCACTGCCCACGGTGGTTAGCATCGGCGGTGGCGGTACGGGTTGCAACAGCGCTACGCTCACCGCATCCAACGGCAGCAGCGGCACCATCTATTTCCAGGGAACCACATCGGGTGGTACATCTACCGCCGTGCCCTCCACCGTACAAAACATAAGCGCTTCGGGCACTTATTATTTCCGTGCACAGTCGGCACAGGGATGCTGGGGACCTGAGGGCAGCACAACCGTTACCCTTACTGCGCCTGCCACCACCGGTGTCACCCATTGTCAGGGTGCGGCTTCGCAGTCGCTTACCGCTTCAGCCTCTTGCGCCACCATTCAGTGGTACACAGTAGCCAGCGGCGGTACGTCTTTGGGTACCGGCACCTCTTTCAATCCGGTAGGTGTGGCCGGGTCGGGTATCAGCAATACCAATACGGCCGGCACAGTGACTTTCTATGCGGCCTGCAGCGACAATGCCACTTGCCGTTCAGCAGTCAACTATATCATTAACGCGCTGCCTTCCACGCCAACTGTGAGCACGGTAGCCGCTACCTGCTCGGCAGCCGGTTCCGCAAGCATCAGCAACTACAGCGCTTCTTTGACCTATACCTTCAGCCCTTCAGGCCCTACAGCCGGAACTGGAGGAGCTATCAGCGGATTGGTAAACGGAACTAGCTATACGGTAACTGCTCGGAATACCAATAACTGTACCTCGGCTGCATCCGCATCCTTCAGCGTGGCTGCCCAATTGACAACAACCCCTGCTCCCGGCAGCATTACCGGCACTACCGGTGTATGTGCAGGTGTAAGCGGCAACACCTACAGCATTACCACCGTATCGGGCGCCACCGGTTATACCTGGACCGTACCGACGGGCTGGAGCATCACAGCGGGCCAGAACACGAACAATGTAACCGTTACCAGCGGTATCGGAAACCAGGATGGCAACATCACGGTAACGGCCAACAATACCTGCGGCAGCAGTACAGCCGCCACACTGGCTGTGAGCGTTACGCCCAATACCTGGATGGGCACCCAGAACAACAACTGGACCACAGCGTCCAACTGGTCCTGCGGTATCGTACCGGTTAGCGGTTCGGATATCATCATTTCGCCTTCGGCTACCAATCCGCCGAATATCAATACCGATATCACGCTTTCCGATCTTGAAATTCCTGCCGGCAAGACCTTCGAAATAGGAAGCAATACGCTTACACTCAATGGTACAGTAAGCGGGGAGGGCAGCCTTACCGGATCGCACACCTCGAGCCTGGTTGTGAACAGTAATGCAGGCTCCCTGCGTTTCACACAAAACGGTGCCGGCAATTTCCTCCGCAATTTCACACTCAACAGCGGCGCCACTGCCTCTTTGGGCAATGAACTCAACATCACCGGCGGCATGAGCGCCAATATGGAGGGTACCCTTTCGGTAAAAGGCAACGCGGTACTGACCACCAACGGCAATCTGGCCATCAAGTCGAATAACTTCGGTACGGCACGCATCGATTCCAACACGGTATCAACCACATATATTTCCGGTGCTGTATCGGTGGAGCGCTTCATTCCGCAGAACGCAACCAAGAGCTGGCGTTTGCTGGCCGCCAACACAGTCGGACAGTCTCTCAATTCTGCATGGCAGGAGGGACAGGTAGGCATGAGTTCCAATACCCGCCCTGGTTTCGGTACCATGATTACCGGCCCGGGTGTTGATGATGCCGATGCCATTTCCAAAGGGTTCGACAGAAAAACCCCGGGATATTCTATACTGCGCTATGTTCCCGAATCGGATGCCTTATGGGGTGTGACGAATACACTCACTACAAAAGTTGATGATTATTCCGGATATTTTATTTTCATCCGGGGTGATCGCAGCAATAACGGTTCCTTTGGCGGTGGGGCTCCCGTCACCAACACAACATTGAGAAGCAAGGGTACATTGATGATGGGTAGCCGAACCATTACCATTCCGGCCGGTCAGTTTGCATTGATTGGTAATCCCTATCCTTCCCGCATCGATCTGCGTCAAGTAATCGTAGGCCCCGGAATCACCAATTCCTTCCAGGTATGGGATCCGAAGCTGGTTGGCGGTTATGGATTAGGAGCCTATCAGACGATTACACGCAGAGGTCCGAATTTTGAAATCACACCGGGTGGAGGAGGATATCCTCAGGGCGGCGAGGGTGTGACCCAGAATTTTATTGAAAGCGGTTCGGCCTTTTTCATGCAGAACAATAGCAGCAGCAGCAGCACGGTAACCATCATGGAAAGCAGCAAGACATCCGGCAGCAGTGTCGTGAATCGTCCGACGAATCCGGCTTCGGTTGAACCCTCCTTCCGGACAAGGCTTTATGCCATGAATACCGCTTCAGCGGAGTTGGCCGACGGTAATTGTATCGATTACGATCCCTCCTACAGTAATCTGGAAGATGAACTGGATGTGCACAAGAACTACAATTTCGGTGAGAATCTGGGTGTGTTCAGCAATAATGTTGATCTGGTTGTTGAGCGTCGGAATTTGCCTACCGAAACCGATACCATTTTCTACAAAATGGGTAATTTGAAGCGTATTCCGTATCGCCTGGATTTCAATGCCAACGACCTGGCTTCTACCGGCCTGATCGCTGAATTGCAGGACGCTTACCTCAACACTTCGACGCCGGTAAGCCTCGATGGATTGACATCCTATTCCTTTACTGTGGATGCGAATACGGCATCTTCCGCATCTAAACGCTTCCGCATCGTGTTCCGTCCGCAGACGCCGTTACCGGTGACTGTAACCGATATCCGCGCCCGGGCGCAGAACAACCGTGTGGCTGTGGAGTGGACGGTAAGCAATCAGGTCAACCTGCGTGAATACCGTGTGCAGCGCTCCACCGACGGCCGCAACTTCAGTGCCATCGGTACCGTGGCCGCACGCAATACTGCTGCCGCTTCGGAAGCCTATCGTTTTAACGATGAACAGGCGGTGAGCGGCTGGAACTACTACCGTATCCAATGCGTGGATGTGGATGGCCGTTTCAAATACACATCGGTGGTGAAAGTGATGCTGGGCAAGGCCGCTTCATCGTTCACCGTCTATCCGAATCCGATAGAAGGCAGCACGATGAATGTGCAGCTGGTGAACCAGAAGGCTGGTCGTTACACCCTCCGTCTGCTGAACAGCGAAGGCCGCACGGTTATGACCCGCAACCTTGATCATACCGGTGGCAGCACAACACAACAGGTGGACCTTCCGGGTAAGGTAGCCAATGGCCGCTACAACCTGGAGGTATCGGGCAGCGATGAGGCACCTGCCACCGTGATACCCGTAATGGTAAACAATAAATAAAAACCGGTACTGGCATTCCGGTGATACGATATGTATTCGCGATGAAAAACCGATAGCGTTTTACCCGGTAAAAGCTTATCCAAATAATCCAATCAGGGACTTCCTCAGCCAAGGGGAAGTCCTTTTTTTTTAGGTTTAATGTTCAAAGTTTAATGTTCAAGGTTCAAAGTTCAAGGTTCAATGTTCAAGGTTCAATGTTCGAGGTTTCTCAATGCCTGAATTCCGTTGACTGTTTTTATCCAACGTTAACCTTTTCGTTTTGGAGTTTTGGCGGGTTTTCGCCCCAAAGCTCTTGGAACTCAAAAGAATCATTTGCGAAACCCCGATGTTGAATAAGGGGTTGGGTATATTTATCAGTGGCTCTTTTTAATCCCGCTGCGAGGGGCGTGTCGGTCAGCGAGGGGGCGATGCAGTTGACCCGGATGGAAGGTGCGAATTCAGCTGCCAGAGCACGCGTCAGTCCCTCGGTGGCCCCTTTGGAAGCGGAAACCTTGCTGTGGAAGGGCAGGCCTTTCTGAACGGCCAAGGTCGAGAACAGTATGATGGTTCATAACGGCCCGGCCGCCGTCATTTTTTTGACCGTTTGCAGGTGTTTAAAAACCGATTATATTCGCTCCGGCTTTGTTCCACAACCCGGAGATGAATCAACCGATCAGCCGGATTTTAAAAAACAAACAACAACACAAGAAATGAAAAAGATAATCCTCCTGTTATCCGTCTGCTGCGCATTTTTTACCGCATGCAATTCCACAAAAAAAACGACTTCTGCAACCGGTGAAGCCGCATTGGCGGGCAACTGGGAGCTTGACTTTATTTCCGGTCCCCGCATCGCCTTCGATGGTCTCTATCCCAACCGCAAGCCCACTATCTCCTTCGATGCGGCCGCCAAGCGCGTGAGCGGCAATACGAGCTGCAACAGTTATAACGGTCCCTATACTATCGACGGCAACAACATCAGTTTCACCCAACCTATGGGCGTCACCAAAATGATGTGCGATGATATACAGGGCGAGACCACCTTCCTTGAAACCCTCAAGAAGATCAACCGCTTCGACGTGGTGGACGGCAAGACGCTCAACCTCATCATGGGCGACATCGTGATGATGCGTTTCGTGAAGAAATAAACGTAGTCTGTCTTGTCGTGGCAATAGCCCAAACTTGTTTTGGGCAAAGACCTTCTGATTGTTCCTGATGATCGTATTCAGGGAGTCTAAGCAGTCTGTGGTTGCATATGTTGCCGCTCATCCAATGATCTTCAAATTATGTCGAGATTTATCTTTTGTTTCGCCTTTATTGTTTCGGCACTGCTGTCCTGCAATAATTCTGCAGTAAAAAAAGAGAGCAGTGGTACCGACAGTGCCCTGCTTTCCGGTCCCCAGCCTGCTTACCTCTATTTCAACGGTAAGATCCTTGCCAAAGAGGGCGATAGTATTCCGTTTGCCGAAGCGCTGGTGGAGCGGTCGGGCAAAGTGGTTTATGTCGGTTCTCTGGAAGAGTCGGTAAAAGAGGCGGGCGATGCCTGTGTACGGATCGATCTGGCAGGCAAGACACTCATGCCCGGATTTACCGGGGCCTTGGGTCGTCCGCTTTATTATGGCCGATAGCTGGCACAATTGCCTCACATAAAATATACATACACCAAAAACAACTGAACTTCAATGAAGCATTTTATCCTCAATCCTGTTCATTCCAACAGGCATGGTTTCGTGCCGGCATCGTGTTTGATGCTGGTATTTCTATTGGGTTTCAATACCAGCCTGTTTTCCCAGGCAGCGGCTCAGGCCGATGCGGAGGCGCTTGCGAAAAAGCTTGCCAATCCCGTGGCCTCTCTGATCAGTGTTCCTTTTCAAAACAATACCGATGTGGGCATCGGCAGCCTCAACGGATCGCGCAACACCCTGAACATACAGCCGGTGATACCCGTCGCCATCAACGCCAAAACCAACCTGATCACCCGGGTCATTTTGCCCGTGGTGACCCAGCACGACATTACCGGTGCAGGCCAGGAGCAGCGGGGGCTTGGCGATGTGCTGGCCAGCGCGTTCATTTCACCCGCCCAGTCAAAAAGCGGTTTGGTATGGGGAGCTGGTCCGGTTTTGCTGATGCCGGTTGCAACGAATGAATATCTGGGAACGAGGAAATGGGGTATTGGTCCAACAGCAGTGGCGCTGGCCCAGCGCGGCGGGTGGACATACGGAGCCCTTGTCAACCAGCTATGGTCAGTTGCCGGTGATGCGGCAAGAAGCGATATCAACCAGTTCTTTTTCCAGCCCTTTTTGAATTATAACTGGAAGTCCGGGTCCGGCCTTGGAGTTTCTGCGGAATATACGCAGTACTGGTTGACTTCCAGAAGTGCGCTGGTGGTGGTGCCCTCCGTTTCGGGAGTAATCAAAATCGGCAAACAGATTGTCAGTTTGTCGGG
>CAZZLI010000027.1:0-19954 GCA_964655055.1 uncultured Ferruginibacter sp. | reverse complement strand
AGTGCGCAGAGCATGTAGGTACTTCATTCAACATTTAAAACTTAACACTTAACACAAAACACCCTCGCCTGGGTCGTTTGAGATACAGTGCGCAGAGCATGTAGGTACTTCATTCAACATTTAAAACTTAACACTTAACACCAAACACCCTCACCTGGGTCGGTTGAGATACAGTGCGCAGAGCATTTAGGTACTTCATTCAACATTTAAAACTTAACACTTAACACCAAACACCCCTACAGGCTGGTCTTTCCGTCCCGCTCCATCTGCGCCCGCTTCTTCTTGCTGTATTTTTTCTCGTATTCGAGGATCTCTTTGGTTTTTTCTTTCGATTTCGGCTTTGCGGCGGGTGATGCAGCGTTTGCAGTGGCGGGTTCCGGATCTTTCAGCAATTGCCCCCTGTCGTAGTTCTCCGTTTTCACTATTCTGCCACTACCGTCGAAATATTGCCACTCGCCATGGCGCACGCTGTATTGTTGGGCTTTGACAATCTTATAATCGATGATTTCATTGTTGCCTTCCCCGTAAACGGCAACCGTGTCGTAAGGTGCGTCGGGATTGTAACCTTTCCATTGTTCACGCCTTTCGATAGTGCCCAGAAAACTGAAATATTCCTGTATGCCGTCTTTCCCTCCGAAGCGGTAGTTTTCAACAGCAATCAGGTCGCCGTTGAGGTTGTATTTCCGCCAGGGGCCGGTTTTCTCGTTGTTCTTGTAAAGGCCCTCTTCCTCATAGCCCGGTTCGCCCCTCAGTTCCGGCATCGAATTAATCCATTTGCCCTGCTTCATGTCATTTTTGTCGACGGCATTGAGCGTGTCCCCGTTTTCCGACAATTCATAGGTTTTGTACTGTGCAGAAGCCAGAAGGCTGATCAGGATTCCTGCCATCAGTAAGCCTGTTTGGCGTAATTTTATTTCAAGTCGGTACATAAAAAACGATGTTTGAAAGTATGCGTTCCTTTTTCAAAATTACAGGTTCCTGGCTTTTCCTTGTTGCGCAAGCCCTTGTTTTAACAGTTCATGCGCAGGTGCCCGCCACCTCTGCCGGTGAGCGCCGGAGCGGGTTGATGCATTGGAACCGGATGCTGGAGGATACGCTTTTTTCCGGCCTCCGCTTCCGCAATATCGGACCCACGCAGATGAACGGCAGGGTGGTGGACCTTGAAGTGAACCCGGCCGATCCCACCGAATTTTATCTTGCCTATGCCAGCGGCGGCCTATGGCATACAACAAACAACGGGCTTTCCTTCAAACCCCTGTTTGACCAGCAGGAAGTGCTGAGTATCGGTGATATCGCGGTTAACTGGAAAAACAGACAGATCTGGGTCGGAACAGGCGAAGCCAACAGCAGCCGCAGCAGTTACAGTGGCATGGGTGTTTACAAATCTTCCGACGGTGGAGCAACATGGAAGCATCTCGGGCTTCCGGAAAGCCACCATATCGGAGAAATCATCCTGCACCCTTCCGACTCCAATACCGCATGGGTGGCTGTGCTCGGACATTTGTATTCGCCCAATCCGGAGCGGGGCGTTTACAAAACCACCAACGGCGGCCTTAGCTGGAAACAAACCTTGTCCATAGACGAAAATACCGGTGCGGTGGAAATGGATATGGATCCCGCCCATCCCGATGTACTCTATGCCTGCATGTGGTACCGCACACGCAGGGCCTGGGATTTTGTTCCCTTCGGACCGGGCAGCGGAATTTATAAAAGTACCGACGGTGGCGAGCATTGGACGCTCATCACGGGCAAGGGCAGCGGTTTTCCGGATGCAGCGGGAATCGGCCGGTGCGGCGTAGCTGTTTACCGGAACAATCCTTCAATTGTTTATGCTGTTGTAGATAATAATAATCCGTTGCCCGATACGGCCCGGCCTGTAAAAAAAGACAGCAGTCGTTATGTACTGGATGATTTCAAGGGTATCGGTCGTGAAGAATTCCTAAAGCTGGATAATGCCATGCTCGATACATTTCTAAAGAAAAAAGGCTTTCCCGATAAATATACCGCAGTTTCGGTCAAAGATTCGGTGCGCAGCGGAAACCTGCCGCCCGGAGCGGTGTACGACTGGCTGGTGGCCGACGACGGTTTTCAGCAGCGCGGAATCGCCGGTTGCGAAGTGTACCGGAGCGATGATGGCGGAAAGCGTTGGTACCGCACCCATGACAAAGCCATCAAGGCATTCAGTTCCTATGGTTATTATTTCGGCAAGATTTCCGTGTCTCCCGTGGATGACCGCAAAATCGTGGTCTCCGGCATACAACTGCTGCTGAGCGATGACGGCGGTAAGAAATTCACGGCAACGGATAAACGAAATACGCATGGTGACTGGCATGGTTGCTGGATGAATCCCGGGCGCGACGGTCACTGGATCGCGGTCAACGACGGGGGTTGCAACATCACCTACGACAATGGTTCGCGCTGGTTCAAAGCCACAAGCGTACCTGCGGCGCAATTCTACCACATCACTACCGATAACGCCGTTCCTTACCGGGTCTATGGCGGATTGCAGGATAACGGAACCTGGTCCGGCACTTCGGTGCTGCCTTCGGAAGGTGAAGAGGAGGACGGTGAGGATTCCACCAGCAAAACACCCGAACCAGATGAATTTTCCTGGCAGCCGGTCAATGGCGGCGACGGAATGCAGGTGCAGGTGGATACCCGCGACAATGCCACCCTGTATTCCGGATACCAGTTCGGGTATTACAGCCGGCAGTCACCGGGAAAAGAATCGCTGGACATCCATCCCATGCACGACCTGGGTAAACCCAAGCTGCGGTACAACTGGCAGACGCCCATTCTGCTGAGTCGTCACAATCAGGATATACTTTATTATGGGGCCAACAAGTTGTACAGGAGCATGCGGCAGGGTGAAAATCCGGAAGCGGTTTCAGAAGACCTGACCAGGGGCAAGAGAAAAGGGAGCATTCCTTATGGAACCCTCACAACGCTTTCTGAATCGCCGCTGAAATTCGGTTTGCTTTACGTGGGAACAGATGACGGTCTGGTGCAACTCAGCCGCGACGGCGGGTACACCTTCACCAATATTTCCCGCGGGCTCCCCGCTGAATTGTGGGTGAGCAGGGTGGTAGCTTCCAGGTATCGGGAGGGTAGGGTATATGTCACGCTCAACGGATACCGGTACGATCATTTTCTTCCTTATCTTTTTATGAGTGAAGATTATGGTCAGAACTGGATCCGGCTTGGTCTTGATCTTCCGGCCGAGCCGCTGAACGTGGTTCGTGAAGATCCGTTTCGTGAGGATATCCTTTATGTGGGCAGCGACAATGGGGTCTATGTTTCCCTCGACCGGGGCAATCGGTTTTATACCTTGGGACATAATTTACCTCGGGTGGCTGTGCACGACCTGCTAATTCAGGAGCGGGAACGCGAACTGGTTCTGGGTACCCACGGGCGGGGCATTTACATCAGCAGCCTTCATCCACTATACGAGACCTATGAACGGATGGCAAAGAAAAACTCTGTTCTGCCGGTACCCGAAGCCCCTGCCGGTAAAAAACGAAAACGTGACTGAAGGGAACAAAAGCCATCAAGGTTGTAGCGAAAATCCTATTGCCTTATATTTGCGGCCTCAACAAATAAATTAAACCGACATGGCACTTTCATTAGGACAGAAAATACCGGCAGTAACCTTGTTCGATTCCGACAAGAACAAAGTGAATCTGTCCGATTTTGAAGGTAAAAACCTGATTATCCTGTTCTTTCCGCTTGCTTTTACCGGCGTTTGCACCAAGGAGCTTTGCCTGGTTCGTGACAACATCACAGCTTACAATGCCATGAATGCAACTGTAGTTGGTATATCGGTTGATTCACTTTTTTCACTCGACAAGTTCAAGGTCGAACAGCATATCAATTTCCCCCTGTTGAGCGATTTCAATAAAACCGCTTCCACCGCCTTTGATGTACTGTACGAGGAATTTCCAGCTTTTGGAATGAAGGGTGTCAGCAAGCGTGCGGCTTTTGTGGCCGACAAGGCCGGGATTTTGCGTTATGCCGAAATTTGCCCCACCCCGGGCGATTTGCCCGATTTTGAGGCAATAAGCAGGCTGATTTCCACGTTAGGGTGATGCCTGACCGGAAAAGAGCCCTTTCAACCCCTTGATTTTCAGGTTGCTGAACCGGGGAAAGAAATTTGGTTGTTCTGAAAATCCTGGTTACTTTTAACACACTGAAAAAACTGCTGATCATATCATCCCTGCTAATGTGTTCGGCTCTGGCCTGTGCACAGGTGCGCACATCCTACATCAGCCAGAATCCTCCCGGCGTCAAATACTTTCCCAATCCCGCTTCTGTGGCCATCAATTTTGAATTCACAGGTATTGAAACCCGTGGGATGACGATGCAGTTGTACAATTTCATGGGAAAGAAAGTCTATGAGTTTGTGCCTTCCAATTCCCGTTTCTTCATTTCGCTGGACGCATTCACACGCGGCGTGTATATCTACCAGCTGCGCGATAAAACCGGAAAGATTGTCGATTCCGGCAAGTTCCAGGTGGTGCATTGATGCCGCCGGTCGAATTTTTTCTCACGCGAAGCCCTCTGTTGGTGTTGAGTTGTAAATGTTAAGTTTTGAATGACGTGTCACCCTCCCGGCAACGTCTTCGGAACGGGACCCTAATGAATTCCGGAGCCGAGAACCTTAAACCTTGAACCTTAAACCTTGAACCTCTGATCCTTCCCTTTTTCAAATAGCTGTTACCAGGATATTTTTGACCACATCGCGGCTGAGTTGCCGGCTTTCCTTGCTGTTGATGCGTACCTTATAGCTGTTGTCATATTCCTCCACAGCCTCCACCTTGAATTCATCGCCGAGGGTGATATTGCTCTTGGTCAGAAAGCGCAGGAAATTATTGGAATGGTCTGAAACGCCCGTGAAGCGGACCACGTCACCCGTATTGCATGCGCTCAGGGGTTTGTTGGCTGTTTTCGCAAAACGGCCTTTTGCATCGGGAATCAGGTCGCCGTGGGGGTCGGTTTGCGGAAAACCCAGGTGCTTGTCGAGGTATTCAATCAGTTTTTCGCTTTCGATATGCTCAAGCTGCTCGGCGATATCATGCACCTGGTCCCATTTGAAGCCCAGCTTTTCCACCAGCCAGACTTCCCAAAGCCGGTGTTTGCGGATGATCAGCAGGGCGATCTGCCGGCCTTTTTCGGACAAGCTTACCCCTTTTGATTTTTCGTAGCGGATCAGTTTCTTGGCCGCCATCTTTTTCACGAAATCACTTACGGATGCGGCACTGATCTTGAGTTGTTCGGCCAGCTGGGATGTGGTTACCATGCCCCCGTGTTTTTCATGGAGGATATAGATGGCCTTGAGGTAATTCTCTTCAGTGAGCGTGGTCATACGCGAATGCTTTCAGATTTAAAGTTAGAGAAAAGCGGGTTCTTTCTATGGCACTATGGGTTAAGCTACTTTTGTTATTGAATCTTATAATTCCCGAAACCCCTATAATTCCTGTTTCGGACAAAAAATATTCGAACAGCTGATTGTGTTTCAGCTGATGGTTGATGTATCCAAAAGAAAAGTCCCGAAACAACTTTCGGGACTTTTCTTTAAAAGGTTTTGATAAATAACTAAAGAAACACTTCAAATCTCTTGAATGTGTAACCGGTGATTTGTACCACGTACGGGAATCGAACCCGTGATTCCTCCGTGAAAGGGAGGCGTCTTAACCCCTTGACCAACGCGGCATTTGTTCGGGGTGCAAAGATAGCGGGACAGGTATTTTTAGCCAAATTTTTTATGGCATCGCATCGCAGTAAAACTCATCGTCTCCGGCTTTTGTAGCGCCACTTGTTGCGTTGATAATAGGCCCGGTTATAGGCCCGCCGTTTGTATGCGTAGGGGCTGCTGCTGTATCCCTTCCGGGTATGGCCGCTGACGTATTTCCCGCTTCGGGTGGTGTAGGGGCGTACCCAGGTTGATTTGCGTGCCTGCGCTTTCGCTGGATTATGCCAGGTCAAAAGGAGCAGCAGGATGATTATTATCCCAATGATTTTTTTCATGGTAATTCAACAAGTAGGGCCTATTGATCCTTAGGGTGATCCAGCAGGTCGGGGCGCCGTTCACGGGTGCGCTTCAGGCTCTCCGCCTCCCGCCATTGCTCGATACGGGCATGGTTGCCGCTCATCAGTACTTCCGGTACCTTCCAGCCCCGGAAATCTTCGGGTCGCGTATATACAGGCGGCGCAAGCAGGTTATCCTGAAACGAATCGGTAAGCGCAGAGGTTTCATCATTCAGCACACCGGGAACCAACCTGCCGATGGCATCGGTAAGCACCGCTGCTGCCAGTTCGCCGCCGCTGAGCACATAATCGCCGATGGAAATTTCTCGGGTGATGAAATGTTCGCGCACCCGCTGGTCGATGCCCTTGTAATGGCCGCAAATCAACAGCAGGTTCCGCTTCAGCGAGAGACGGTTGGCCATAGGTTGATCGAATGTTTCACCATCCGGCGTGAGGTAGATCGTTTCGTCGTAATCGTTTTTTTGCCGCAGTGCTTCAATGGCATTGACCAGAGGCTCGGCCATCAGTACCATTCCGGCTCCTCCGCCAAAAGCATAGTCATCCACCTGTGCCCTTGGGTAGGTGGTATAATCCCGGAGGTTATGTACCTGCACTTCCAACAGCCGCTTTTCGCGCGCCCTTTTCAGGATCGAGTGGGAGAAGCGCCCCTCCAGCAGCGACGGTACCACGGCAATAATGTCTATACGCATAAGATTGTATCTGGTTGTTTTTTGCCTGGGCAGCCTTATTGCAAAAATTCGTCAAGGTCGCGTTTGTCTTTCTTCGTGGGGCGCCCCTGCTTGCTTAGCCTTTTGCCGGTATGGAATACCGCAGCCTGGAACCGGATTCGTTCCATTTCTTCCGGCGGGGTGATGTCGGCATAATGCAATACAGCCTCCTTGTACTGCACCCGCTGGTGCAGCAATGCCGTTACCCGGATCACCCAGTTCTTTGCCTGTGTTTTGACCTCATACTCATCGCCTACGTTTACGGCACGGGCAGGTTTCACCGCTTCCGTCTTACACTTCACCTTTCCGCTCTCACAGGCAGCCGTGGCCATGCTGCGCGATTTGAAAAGCCGGATGGCCCAGAGGTATTTGTCGAGTCGGAGTTTTTCTTTTTCCATAATTGGAATCCATCAAAGTTATTTGAAAAATTGGGTTGATGCCCCCGTTCTCCTTACCGGTTCTGATAATGCGAGTTGATTCTAACCTGAGATAATAGTAACGACCAGGCACACGAGCGGACTCTTGCGACAGAAGAGAGAACAGGATGCATCTTCTTCCCCTCCTTTGGAGGGGGCAGGGGAGGCCTATCGACATCTTTCAAGCTTTAGGTAGTTGGCATCTATTTTCTATTTTTAAAATCCTGGCAATCTGCACAAGCTCCTATACCTCAAAAAAAAGGCGCCCTCGGAAAAGGGCGCCTTCAATATTGTTGGGATATGGCTTAAAGCCTGACTCCGATTTTGGCATAGTAGAACGCCCCGCCCATACCCATCTGAACGGCTTCGAACATGGTGCCGGTTTCGGTATTGGCGCTGTTCTGATGCTGCGGATACACATCAAAGATGTTGGCGCCGCCCAGGGTCACATTCACCTTGTTGTTGAACAGATAAGAGAACGAAAGGTCTGTTGTGGTGCGTGAATTGAACACTTCCACCTCATCGGCGAAGTTGATGAGTTCCACCCGTCCGAAGTTGGTGAAGCGCAGGTTAGCGCTGAAATTGTCGCGCTGCCAATCCAATGTAAGGTTCACCTTGCGCGGAGGCGCCGATGCCAGCAGGAAGTATTGCTCCCTTCTGCCGTAATACACATCTTCCTTTCCGGCAAGTGACGCAGGAGCCTTGATCTGGGAAATCTGCTGGTTGTTGAAGTTGGCGGCCAGTGAATAACGGAGCCGTCCTGAACAAAGCTTATGCATGTAGGTGGCAATCAGGTCAAGTCCTACGGTCCTGGTGTTCACGGCATTGGTGAAAAACTGTGCGCTGGCCACATTGGCATCGCGGAGGATGCTGCCGATGGCATCGTCGGTCTGTCCGAAAAGTCCTGAGAGTACCACGCGGTTTTTGATACTTACGATATAGCCGTCGGCCGTAAAGGTGAAATTACGGAAGGGCTTTGCGGTGATACCGAGGCTGGAGTTGATGGATGTTTCCTGCTTCAGCTCGGGGATTCCGGCGGCTTGTGCCAGCGGACCACTGTTGGGGGCAATCTTGATTTCACTGATCACACCCGAAACCACATTGGTGAAGGTGTTGGCAAAATTGATCTGTGGCAGCGAAGGGGCCCGGAAACCGGAACTGATGCTACCCCGAATGGCCACTTTGTTGGAGAGTTTCACCCGTGAAGCTAATTTGTAATTGCTCGTCCAGCCGAAATCGCTGTAACGCTCCACACGGATGGCGCCGGAGAGCATCCAGATTTTGGTGACATCCAGTTCGCCGTCGATATAGGCACCGAAGTTGGTACGGGTTTTTACAGTGGCATCGCTGGGCTGGAATCCGGGGAAGCCTTGTGAGCCCCCGGGACGGAAGGTGGTGTCGGTTCCGTCGATGCTGAATGGCACGGGGCCATATTGCTTCCAGGAAGCGATTTCGCCTTCGAAGATGCGGTATTGGTCCTGACGGAGTTCAGTGCCCCAGGCGATGTTCAACCCGTTCCGGTATTTGAACGCTTTGGTGAAATGCGCACCGATCATGTTTTGCGTAAGCGAGAATCCGCCGGCATAGAAGGAGGTGGGCGACTGGTCGACCAGCGAGGCGTTCAACGTCTTATCAACATTGTACTTGAACTGGTTGCTGCCCAACGTGGCGTTGAAGTCGGCATTCCATCCACTAATTTTGGTTTTGATGCCGAAGGAGGCGCCGATGTCGCGGATCCTGGAGTTGATGAGCGGATCGAAGCCGTCGGGGTAGATGGACAGCACATTGCGCTCGCTTTCCGGATAACGGGTATAGGCATAGGCACTGCCCCGGCGTCCGTTGATGCCGCCGAAGAAATAGAAACTGCTTCTGGCGTTGATTTCAAAACCGGAGTTGATGTAGAGCGACATGTTCTCAATGGCGCCGTCACCTGCTTTTCTGCGGTAATCATCCGGATAGAGCCGGGTGAAATTCGGACGAAAGGTTCTTGCCTTGTTCAGGTAATCGCCGGTGATGTTCACGAATCCGTTTTTCTTGAGCTTGAAGCCATAGTTGACATTGCCGGCGAAAGTAAGTCCGTCGGAACGGCTGCTGATCACCTTGCCCAGCGGCGAATTGAGGCTGCTGCCGTATCCGGTGATGAAACTACCTACCGAGGCGTTTGCCGATCCTGTATTGGTGGCCGATTTCAGGATGATGTTCACCACACCGGCAATCGCATCAGAACCGTACTGGGCCGCGGCACCATCGCGCAGGATTTCTATGCGCTCTATGGCTGAAGCGGGAATGGCGTTCAGATCGGTTCCGGTATTGCCCCGGCCACGGCTGCCGTAGAGGTTCACCAGCGATGACTGGTGCCAGCGCTTGCCATTGATGAGCACCAGGGTCTGGTCGGGCCCAAGTCCGCGCAGTGAAGCGGGATCCACATGATCGGCACCGTCGGCACCACTCTGGCGGTTGCTGTTGAAGGAGGGGGCAACGTATTGAAGGATCTGGTTCAGATCTACCTGACCCAGCGTGTTGGTTATTTTGGCGATGGGAATGATGTCCACAGGAACCGCTGTTTCCGTGGCCGTGCGCTGCAGACTTCTTGTTCCGACAACCTCTACGGCACCCAGGCCGATGGTGGAGGAGCGAAGGCTGATGTCGGAGATGTTGCCTTTTGTTTCAATCTCCTGCTCAGTCAGGCCTGCTCCGCTGAATACAAGGGTGGCATTTTTCGCACTTGCCTGCAAGCGGTAATTGCCATCGCGGTCGGTAGTAACGCCGGTGGATTTGCCTTTTTCTTTTACGGAAATACCTTCAAGCGGCTGACCGTTCCGGTCGGTAACCCTTCCGCTGATCATTTGCTGCGCGAATGTGAGGAGGGAACAACCGAGCATGAAGACAAACAATGACAAGAATTTTCTCATGAGTTGGTTTTGTTTTGGTTATACATCGGTAAATGTAGCGATTAATGTATAAATGGGGAAATTTCCACCTTAGGCACTGAGGGGCAATGGGTTGTAATGTGCTTACCACCAGGGGAATAGCAACTCCGCCTGCCGTGTTGGATTAGGTATGCCTTCCTGCTTAACGGGTAACAATCAGCGGTTTCATTTGCACCTGTCTTCCGTTCTGAAGCCGGATATAATAAAGGTCGCTTTTTAGTCCGGCCAGATCTATTTGCCGGGTGTGGGTACCGGACTCCGTGTACACCTGCTCGTGAAGGGTTTTCACCGGCATGCCGTCTTTCGTCAGCAGTTGCAACAGCGTATGCCCGCCCTCGGTTTTGAAGGTGATGGTGGTGCTGTTGACAGCCGGGTTGGGCGCATGGCTGATCAGGTCCTGCGGTTGCCGTTCGGGTCTTCCCAGCGGAGCGCAGTCGGCATTGTTGCAGAGGTTGAGGTCGGTGAAATTCTGCAGCATGATCTGTTGCAGGCTGTTGCTGTCCTGACAAAGCCATCTTTTCAGGATGCTGTAATACACACTGCGGAAATCGTGTTGCAGGGCTACGCTGTCCTGGCTGCCTGCGCTGACCGGCAATACCGGATTGGTGCCTATGATGCCACCGGTAGCTTTGGCTCCAAATACGAACAAAGGGGCCGCATAGCCATGGTCGGTGCCGCCGCTGTCGTTGCTCTTGATGCGTCGGCCGAATTCGCTGAAGGTCATGCCCAGTACCCGCTGGTGCTGGTTCATCAGGGTCAGGTCGGTTTGGAACGCCTTGATGCTGTCGCCCAGCCGGCTCATCAGTGTGGCATGGTCGCCGGTAAGGGTATCACCTGTATTGGTCTGGTTGGCATGGGTGTCGAAGCCACCCAGCGTTACCACATAGATCTTGGTCTTGAGTCCGCCGTTGATCAGCCGGGCCACAATCTTCAGCTGGTCGGCCAACTTGTTGGAAGGATAGGAGGTGAGGTTGTTGTTGCCCGTACGGTTATAGGCCGCCTGCACCACCGCATTGAAGAATTCGGCTTGTTTGGCTACATCGCGAACGTATTGCAGCTTGATGCCCTGGGGTGTATCGGTTGGCACCACGTCTTGGCCTCCGTTGGCATTGTTTACAAATGCATTGGGGTCGCTGATGGTATAGCCCATGGGGGATGAGGGGCCCTGCAGTACCAGTGAGGTACCACTGCCGAATTGTATGGCCAGCGGATCGGGCATGGTCGTATTGGGATAGCCGTTCGGATAACCGGAATACTCACCGTTGAGGTAGCGTCCCAGCCAGCCGTCGTTGAGGTACTGGTTGCTTTCGGATGCGGTCATCCATATGTCCGTAGCACGGAAATGTGAGAAGTTGGGATTGGGATAGCCAACGGATTGTACGATGCAGACCTTGCCCTCGTTGTACAGGTCGCGGATGCCTGTGAGCGAGGGATGCAGTCCTGTAACCGAGGTTCCGGTGATGGGCAGGATGCGGTTTTCGGGTATGGCGATGTTGGCCCGGGCATTGAAATAGCGGCTGTACTGGTCACGGGGAATCACGGTGTTCAGTCCGTCGTTGCCTCCGCTGAGTTGAACGACCACCAGGATGTGGTCGTTGGCAGTGCCTGGAAGCAGCAGGGGATGCAATGCGGGATCATCGGCATGCGCGGTAAGGTTCATTCCTTTGAGCGAGAGGGGAAGGCCCATGGCGGCAACTGCCGTATTCCTCACGAATTTCCTTCTTTGCATATGCGGATGGTTGTGGTTGATTGAAATTGGTTTGGATTCATTTCATCACATGAGCTGATACTCTTCCAGTTTGGTTAGCAGGTAGAGCATCAGGTTTTTCAGCCGGTTGTTCACCACGCTGAAGGCATTCAGGTCCTCGGGGCTGAACACATAGGCGTTCCAGGCATTGGTCCAGTAATAGTCCTGCGCCTGGCCGCTGAGCAGGATATCGACCTTGATGGAATCGCGCAGGGTTTGGCTCAGCGTTCTCCGTAAAAAATATTTGTTGAGGTCGAGGATGAGCTGGTTGGGGTCGGAGGGATTGGGCATGCGTGCCGCCACGCGGGCGCAGTTGAGCTGCAGTTTGTATCCGCCGAAAGTGTATCCCGAGCTGATGAGCAATGTCAACAGATTTTGCCGGCTGATGAAGGTATCGCTGGTGACCCAATTCCTGTCGTAGAGGGGCGATTGGTAATAAGCCGACCAGCCTGCCACATTGGGCGGATCGCCCAGGTTCTGTTCCATTTGGGGGAGAAACAAAAAGCTCAGGAGCCCCAGGTGCCTGTATTGCAAGCTTGGGTTGGATGAGGCCGGAAAACGTACATCGCATTCGCGGATCAGCCCGGCGGTGAAATCCACAGCGCTTTTGATCATGCCTCCGTATTGCAGCACATCGAAGAAATGCTGGCTTTTGAAAAGCTGCGCCAGTACGGGCTTGATGTTGTAATTGTTGCTCCGTAGGGTGGCCGCCAGCGGTTCGATGATGTTGGTCTCTGTCTGCGTGCTTATGTCATCGTACACGAAAAAGCGGTAGAGCCTGCGGCAGATATACCGCGAAACTTCCTCCTTGTTGAAGATCATGGTGAGCAGGTCGTCGAGTTCGGCCTCTCCCTGTCCGGAAGGCCTGCTGATGACCGTATTGCCGTAGAATGAAGAGAATTGCTTGGGATTGAAATCATGCCGTGTGGGGTTGAAAAAAGAGGTGGCATTGGCAAAGTTGATCTGATAGCCTGTAAGCACACGGGCAGCTTCCTTCACATCGTTTTCCGTAAACTGGCTCGCCGGTCCTTTTCCTAACGTGAACAATTCCTGCAGTTCGCGGGCATAGTTCTCATCGGGCGCTGTTTTGGTATTCCGGAAACCGTTCAGGTAAACCAGCATGGCCGGGTTGAGGGTGATGGCCTTCACCATATCTTTCAGATTGCCAAGGCAGTGGGTTCTCAACAGCTGCACATACTGATGGCAGAAGATGCCAATGTTCACCGTATCGAATTCCACGGTTAGGTGCGTGCTCCAGAACAGGATCATCTTCTCTTCGATACTGCGTGGCTGGCGGATGATGTTGTTGAACCACCAGGCTCTTACGGATTCGCGGCGGTTGGCTTCTACCACTCCCGATTGGGTAGGGATGTTCAACCAGGTGTTGCCCAGGGGCACCGACCAGTCGGGGTCGTCGGCCGGTGTGTTGGTTGTATTGACCGAATAGGTCTTCATGGGTTGTCCGATGCGGTCGGGGGTATTGGCGGTGTTTAACAGTTCATCCACCGCAGCGGAAAGGCCGCGGGTTTGGAAATAAGCCACTTCTTCAACAGGCGCCCCGAACGTGCACCGTTTCAGCAGGTGGATCACTTCGGTATCGGTCCAGCTTCCGGTATAGGGTGCAATTCCTCCGGTAAAAGGAAGCACAGGAAGATCGGAAGCTGGCTTCAGGCTTTGCTGTTTTTTTCTTTTTTCCGATGGTTTGCGCAGGGTCTGAATGAAGTCCTTTCTGTTCATGGTAAATCGGTTGAATGTTGCTTAGCCCGGAGTTCAGGGTTGGTTGTTGTTTTGGTTCAGCCTGGTTTTCAGTTGGTCGATTTCCTGTTGCTGCCGGTCCACCAGGGCCTTGAGTTCTTTCACCGATTGAATCAGCGGCACCACCAGTTCGGCATACCGGATCCCGTACGGTGTGTTTTCATTGGGTGGGGTATCCACGCCGCTGAATTCGAAGCCCAGTTTTTTTCCGGCGGCCTCAACTTCCTGCGCAATCAGTCCTGTATATCGGGTGGATTGAAACTCCACTTCATCTGCGTTCAGTGGACCGGTTTTTTGTCCCTGTATTTTTTTCAGTTGCTGCAGGTCGTAATGATAGGTTACCGGCCGCAGCGCGGTGATGAAGGAAAGCCCGGGCACATTGTCGCGGATATCTTTTTTGATGCGTGCATCGCTGAAGGTAGTCCAGCCCACCTGGCCGCCGATACTGTTGACCGTCGTATTGCCGATGCGGATCTGGTTGCTGGCTGTGATTTGCACACCCTGGCCAAGTGCGGCCGAGTTGCTTACACTGGTATTGGTGCCGGGCAGGTCGACACCGGCGCCTACAAATGTGTTGTTGTTGCCGGCGGTCTGGCTCAGGGCGCTTTGGTACCCGATAAAGGTATTGTTGCTGACTCCGCCGGAAGTATAGGCCAATGCTGCGTTGTGGCCGATGATGGTGTTATTGCTTGAACTCGCAGTACTGCTCAGTGCATAATGGCCCAGCAGCACATTGGAAGATCCGGTGGCCAGCAGCAGTCCGTTGTTGTAACCGATGGCGATGTTTTCCTGCCCGCTGTTCATTTGCTGCAGACTGTTGTTGCCGATGGCGATCTGTGTGTTCGTGCTCACATTTCTTCCCAGGGCATTGGCGCCGATGGCCATCAGGTTGGCGCCGTTCTGGCTGTTGCCGGCTGCGTTGTTGCCGATGCCTATGTTTTCGCTGGATATGATGTTCTTCAGTGCGTTGGTGCCGACGGCCACATTGGAAATGCCGGTGACTGCCGATTGCAAGGCGTCTGTTCCTATGGCCACGTTACCCGAACCGAGTGTGAGGTTGAATGCCGATGAATCGCCCAACGCGATATTGTTGTTGCCGGTGGTGAGTTTGCCCAGGGCCTGATAGCCGAAGCTGTTGTTGCCGCTGCCTGTAGCACCGGTACCCAGGGCCCTGTTGCCGAAGGAATTGTTGCGGCGGGTACTGTCGGGGTCAATCAGTGCAGAACGCAGGTTGTTGGTGCGGAACACCAGAGGTTGGTTATCACTGGTGCCCAGGAAATTGTTTTGCGGGTTCGTGCCGGTATTGCCGTTCAGTCCCCAACCAGATCCGGTACTGCCGGAATTTCTTCTTCTAACCACACCCGTGCTGCTGATGGTAAGCAGGCTGTCGGTACCCGCGGCCGATTGAACACCTTCCAGCCGAAGCGGGTCGGCGGTGGCTGAAACATGCAGGCGGTGGGTGGGATTGGTGGTGCCGATGCCTGTATTTTGACTGTATAGGCTGAATGGCAGGGCGCTGCACAGGACAAATAGCAGTTTTCTCATTTTGGAAAGTTAATTGCTCGAAAACGGGTTGAAACAAGTCGTGGATTCAAACCTGAATTTCCCTCCAAGATAACACGATTTATCGGACAGTTCCGATATGAAAAAGTTTAATCCTGCTTGTCATTTCCGCCCACGACAATCACAATCTCTCCTTTCACGGGTTTTTGTGCGAAATGGTCGTGCACCGATTTAAGGGTACCTCTTACCTGTTCCTCGAATTTCTTGGTCAGTTCGCGGCTCACGGAGCAGGGTCGTTCGGGCCCGAAATGTTCTATGAGGTCGGCCAGTGTTTTCACAAGCCTGAGGGGGCTCTCATAAAAAATCATGGTTCGGGTTTCCGACGCACGGGATTTCAGGAAGGTCTGACGCCCTTTTTTCAACGGCAGAAATCCTTCGAAGCAGAAGCTGTTCATGGGCAGCCCGCTGTTGACCAGTGCCGGAACGAAAGCTGTGGCGCCGGGCAGGGAGCTGACCGCAATATTGAGCCGTATGCAGGCGCGCACCAGCAGGAAGGCGGGGTCGCTGATACCCGGAGTGCCGGCGTCGGTGAGCAGGGCCATTTTTTTTCCGGCCAGCAGTTGTTGGGTCAGGTGGTCAACGATCTTATGTTCATTGTGCTGGTGGTAAGGGGTAATGGGTTTGCTGATGCCATAATGCTGAAGCAGGACGGAAGAGGTGCGTGTGTCTTCGGCGAGGATCAGGTCCACTTCTTTGAGCAGGTCCACGGCCCGGAAGGTCATGTCGGCCAGGTTGCCGATGGGAGTGGGAACGATGTAAAGCATGGTTGAAAAATGCCGGAATCAGGAAGGCCGGATGGCGATTTCATACATTTCCATCACCGGATTGGCCAGTAGTTGTTTGGCGGCGGATTCGGCAAGGAGGTTGGCTTTTTCCCTGTTTTCGGCGTTGAGGTGGAGGGTGATGTTTTTGCCGACCCGCACGTCGGTAATGTCTTGGAGTCCCAACTGATGCAGACTGCCCGATACGGCTTTACCCTGCGGATCGAGCAGTTCCTTCAGCGGCATCACTTTGATTTCGGCTACAAATTCCATATCAGCTTTTTTTGTCCGCCAAAGATAGCAGGATGTAGCTCACAAACACCACCGGTACGGCCAGCCAGTTCAGGGTGAGGGCTGTGGCAATCGCAACGCCTAATAGCAAATAACGGAGTTTGTTTTCCGCGAAGGAAAAGGTCTGCGGCTTCATGGCCATAAGCCTGATGCGGCTTACCATCAGCAGGCTCAGCGCGATGATCAGGCCATAAAGGAAGAATTTGTTGATGAACAGGGCGTTGACCCCGGGAAACCGGGACGGGTAATGCAGGATCAGCGGCAGCGAAGCCACCAGCAGCCCTGCGGCCGGGGTAGGTACCCCTGCAAATGAGTGCCGCTGCGTATCGTCGATATTGAATTTGGCCAGCCGCCAGGCCGCCGCCAGGCTCACCAGAAAGGCGGGCCAAAGCAGGGCTGCCGAAACATCGAGCCCGAATTCTTCGCGCATGTAGCTCATGCGCAGCAACTGGTAGAGGATAACGCCGGGGGCCACGCCGAAGCTCACCACGTCGCAGAGCGAATCGAGCTGCTTGCCCATCAGGGAGTCGGCCCCCAGCAACCGCGCGAGGAAGCCGTCGAGGAAGTCCACCAGTGCAGCCCCGAAAATGCAGAGGGCCGCCAGCGAAAGTTTTTCGGGAATGTTGAAACTGCTGATGAATTCCTCGTTGGTGGTGATGGTGATATTTTCGGTCTGCAGCGCGAATACAATGGCCAGGCAGCCGAGGAAGAGGTTGAGAAGTGTGAAGAGGTTGGGAATCAGGCTTCGGTTCATAGTTCGGTGTTTATAACCGTAAATTCGGCTGGGTTAAAATTCGTTTCGTAAAATCTCGGAAAGTAAGGTTTTCAGTTCCGGAAGGTCGGATTTTATTGTTTTCCAAACAGCTGTCAGCTTGATGTTGAAATATTCGTGGGCGATCAGGTTTCGGAACGAACGCACTTTGTGCCAGGGGTAATCATATTTGCTTATTTTTTCCTGCTCCACATTGATGATGGCTTCCCCGATTACGGTGAACTGGAACAGGATGGCGCTGCTCAGCATGGGATTGGTACAAAAACTTTTTTCCGTCTGTCCTTTCGAATACGATTCTATATGACCGATCGTCTCCACCATGTGCTCCAGCCGTTTCCGGCTATCCAGATGCTTATCCTTTTTCATAAATCAGTTTCAAGTCGGGTTTTACCTGTTTCCAGATGTGTGGCTTGAACGATTCGATGAAACCGATATCCACTTTTTTCCCCAGCGCGTTTTCCGCATGGTATTGTACGTCGGCCAGGTCGAAATAACTGAACTTCTTATCGGTTGCAACAGCTACATCGATATCGCTTTGCGGCCCGTCATCTTTCCGTGAAAAAGAACCGTAGATCCAGGCTTTCTCGATGCCTTCGAACTGGCGGATGACTTTTTGTAATTTGCGCACCAGCATGTTCCGATCCGTTTTCACAAACGCTTTGTATTCAAGTTGTGCTTCCGCAAACTGCAACGCTTTGAGGCCCAGCTTTTCATCGCCGATTTCATAAAGCAGTTTTTCACTCAGGAAAAGCACCATCAGTTCATCGGCATCATACTTGTAAAGGGTTGCCAGTTTTTGTACCAGTTCCCTGTTCAACCGTCTTTCGCCCCGTTCCATCTTGCTCAGGATGGCGACATCCATATCCATCAGGGCAGCAACTTTCCTTAAGGGCAGCTTATTCGCTTCCCGTAAACTCCTGAGCTTTTCTCCGAGGGTTTGTGTTGACATGAATGATTTTGACAAAATTTGTCAAATATAGGGTTTTCCGGAAACAAAATGCACGGCTGCTGGAAGTATCAAAAAATACTTGTTTAGAGGAAGCGTCCGGATATGAACCTGAATCAGGCTTTCCCCCGCTTCATTAGCGCTTCGATGTCATCCGCCTCGATCGGAATGTTCTTCATCAGGTCCACATTTCCATTGCGGGTGATCCAGAAATTGTTTTCGATGCGGATGCCCATTTTTTCCTCTTCAATGTAGATGCCCGGCTCGATGGTGAACACCATGCCCGGTTTGATGGGTTCGGTGCGGGTGCCCAGGTCGTGTACGTCGATGCCCAGATGGTGCGAGATGCCGTGGTAGAGGTATTTGCGGTAGGCGCGGTTTTCGGGGTTTTCGTTGCGCACATCCGATTTTTTGAGCAGCCCGATTTTCTGGAATACCACCGTGGCTTCATCGCCCAGCCTCTCGGTATAGTCCATGATGCTGATGCCCGGCTTCAGGATGCTCGCCGCATACCGGTGCAGATGCAGGCAGGCGTTGTACACCGTCTTCTGCCTGCGGGTGAATTTTCCGTTTACGGGGATAGTGCGCGTTAGGTCGGCGCAATAGTTGCCGTACTCGGCCCCGAAGTCCATCAGCAGGAGATCGCCGTCGGCACAAACCTGGTTGTTTTCCACATAGTGAAGGATCCGCGCCCGGTCGCCGCTGGCGATAATGCTTCCATAAGCAGGTCCGGTGGCGCGCTGGCTGAGGAAGGCATGCATGATTTCCGCCTCGATCTCATATTCCATGACGCCCGGACGGATGAAGTTCATCAGGCGGCGGAAGGTGTTTTCGGTGATGTCGATGGCTTTTTGCATGACGGCCACTTCCTCTTTGCTTTTTATGGAGCGGAGTTCTTTCAGGATTTGCGCGCTGCGTTTATAATTGTGCAGCGGATAGCGCTCCCGCATCTGTTGTGCATAGCGGTAATCGCGAACCGGAATCAGGCTGGCCTTGCGGTCGTTCTCGTTGGTATTGAGGTAAATCGTTTCACATGCATGGATCCAGGGTTGCAGAAGGCCCTCCAGCGTATCGAGCCAGACTACCGTGGCAATACCGGAAATTGCCGTGGCTTCCGCTGCCCGCAACCGGCGTCCGTCCCATTTCTCTTTCAATTCATTCGGGCGCACCAGCACCAGCACTTCGCGGTATTTGGGATCGGGGTTGCCGGGATATAGCACCAGCATGCTGTCTTCCTGGTCGATGCCCGTAAGCCAGAACAGGTCGGCGTTCTGCTTGAACCGGTGCAGCTGATCGCCATTGGCCGGCAGCTCGTCGTTGCTGTTGAAGATGGCGATGGCACCGGGCTCCATTTTGGCAACAAAGCGCTTGCGGTTTGAAATGAAAATCTGGTTGTCGAGCGGAAGATATTTCATTGGTGTTTTTTTGGAGGAAGATGTTTCCTGTATTTCGTGTAATGATTGGCGTTATCAGTAAAGCGTCTTGTCGTCCTTTTCCTTCCAGGCCCGGAACACCTCCAGCGCCTCTTCGCGGCAGAGGGTATGCAGCGGAATCTTGCGCAGGGCCATGTCCAGCGACATTTCCTCGTAAATCATGGAATCGTCGAACCCGATAGCGGCGGCATCATGCCTGGTATTCGCATAAAATACCCGGTCGGGCCTTGCCCAGTATATGGCACCCAGGCACATGGGGCAGGGCTCGCAGGAGGTGTAGATGTCGCAACCGCTGAGCTGGAAAGAACCCAGGTTGCGGCAGGCATCGCGGATGGCCGTGACTTCGGCATGGGCCGTGGGGTCATTCGTGGAGCTGACCTTGTTGTTGCCCCGCCCCACAATTTTTCCGTCTTTCACCACGATACAACCGAATGGGCCGCCTTCGTTGTTTTCCATCCCTTTTCTGGAGAGTGCTATGGCTTTCCGCATGAATTGTTCCTCTTCCCGCATGCTTCGTATTTTTTCGTTGTAAATATACATTCAGCCCGTTTCAATTAGTCCCTTAACTTCGTCCTTTATTTCGCACCG
>CAZZLI010000026.1:0-27319 GCA_964655055.1 uncultured Ferruginibacter sp. | reverse complement strand
GGAAGAGGAGTACCAACCAGGTGAAAAATATTTTCATCATCCCAAAGTTTTTTATGCAGCCGCGTAAATGTGATACTTTTATATGGCCTCCTTAATAATAACATTTACCACTCAACACCACTCAAAGGACGTTGCATGAAATAAACCACAGGGCTTCTTTTCACCATAAATTTCAATGTATTACCCGGTATTGGGCTCTGAATGAAAAAAACTAACTTGTCGGCTCAACACTCAACCTGTATCGATATGTCCGCAATGAAAAAAACCTTACTCGTCATTCTTGCAATCCTCTCCGGATATCCTGCCCTGCAGGCCCAGCGCAAAGCCCTTACGCCCGACCAGTATTTCAAAAACGATTTCAAGGGCATCATACAGCCCCTGCCTGTGGTACAACACTGGCTGGACGGTCGCTCTGCCCTGATCAGCCGTGGCGGTCAACGCAGCGTACTCGATGCAATCACCGGACAGGAGCGGCCCGCCACCGATGCCGACAAGAAAACGGGCGACCCTACCGCACCGAAAGTTTATCTGAAAGAGAATGACCTGTACATGAAGTCCGAAGGAAGTGAGGTACGCCTGACCAGCGACAAGCAACCGCGTGTGAATCTGACCATGAGTCCCGATGGTAACTATGCCGCCTACACGAAAAACAACAACCTCTATACCTTCCATATCACCACCCGTAAGGAAACCGCCCTCACCAGCGACGGCAGCGAAACCATCCTCAACGGATATGCCAGCTGGGTGTACACCGAAGAGATTCTCGGCCGTGCCAGCGAATACCGTGCATTCTGGTGGAGCCCCGACAGCCGCCGGATCGCCTTCTTCCGCACCGACGATAGTCCCGTGCCGGTGTTCACCCTCACCGACGCTACCGGTCAGCACGGCTATGTGGAAACCGTTCGTTATCCCAAAGTAGGCGATACTAATCCCACTGTGCGCATTGGCATCTGTTCACCGGATGGCGGCAGCACCACCTGGGCCGATTTCCGGGAGAAAGATGATCAGTATTTCGGTACCCCGCAATGGACACCCGACAGCAAAAACCTCTGGGTGCAGTGGCTGAACCGCGGTCAGGACAGCCTCTGCATCTGGGCCGTAGATCCGGCAAGTGGCAGCAGGAGCGAGGTGTACCGTGAAACCCAGAAAACCTGGATCCAGCTCGACGACGGTTACGACCGGCTCTTCTTCCTCGCCAACAACAGCCAGTGCATCATCGCCAGCGACCAAAGCGGCTGGAACCATCTCTATCTGCACGACCGGAGCGGCAAGCGGATCAATGCCATCACATCGGGTAACTTTTCAGTCAATGAAATCAAGTATATCGATGAAAAGAAAAAGATTGTGTACTTCACCGCGGGCGACCGCGAAAACATGGCCTGCTATGATCTTTACCGGGTGAACTTCGACGGAAAGAAAATGCAGCGGCTCACGTTCGGACCATACAATCATAGCAGCATCAATCTGTCACCCGACGGCAGCGCATTCATCACCACCTATTCGAACAGTACAACACCGCCGCGCATGGCCCTGGTATCCAATTCCGGAAAACTCGTACGCGAACTGGGCAATGCCGCCGGAGAATCCTTCGCCGATTACGCGCTGGCGCCTACACAGATGATTGGTGTGAAAAGTGAGGACGGGCTCTATCGGTTACCGATGAAAGTAACCTGGCCTACTTCACTCGACAAGAGCAAAAAATATCCTGTATTGATTTCGATATACGGCGGACCCAAGGCAGGCACCTGCTGGGATAGCTGGCAGTTGGGGGGAAGCCAGCAATGGTATGCGCAGGAAGGATTGATTCAGGTGGTAATGGACCATCGCGGTAGCGGACATTTCGGAAAAACCGGACAGAACTACCTGCACAGAAACCTGGGTTACTGGGAAATGAAGGATTACAGCACGATGGTGAAATGGCTGGTGGACAGCGGTTATGCCGACCCCCAACGCATCTGCATCACCGGATTCAGCTATGGCGGCTACCTTAGTTGCTATGCGCTCACGTATGGGGCAGGCACCTTCACCCATGCGATGGCGGGAGGCAGCGTTACCGACTGGCGCTTTTATGATACCCACTATGCCGAACGCTACATGGATACCCCCGCCGAAAACCCCGACGGATACAAATCCAGTTCCGTACTCACCCATGCCGGAAAATACAAGGGCAACCTGCAATTGGTGCACGGCATGATCGACGACAATGTGCATGTGCAGAACAGCCTCAGCCTGCTGAGCAAACTGCAGGACAACAAGAAAGAAGTCGAATGCATGTTCTACAGCGAGAGCCGCCACGGATGGCCGGGCAACAAATGGCTGCACTATACCAACATGAAGACGGCATACATTTACAAGCACCTGCTGCGCAAGGATGTTCCGCAGGGGCTGCTCAAATGATTTGACGCCGCATCAGGGCTTGGGCAGGCTGTTGTGCGATCCGTCGCAGTATGGCGGATTCTTGGTTTGCTTGCACTGGCAGAGCCAAACGGTTTTGGTTTCTGTGGCTTCCACACGCATACTTTTGAAAGGCATACCGTCCAGTGCCTTATGCTTCCCGTCGCAAAAAGGCTGCTTCGTACTATGGCCGCAGGTGCACCAGGCGTAGGTTTTTCCGGCTTCCAGCGTCACTTCGGCCGGAAAACATTCGGCACATTTAGGTTGTTGGTCCATACTCAGGTATATTTTTTTATGAACTGATAAAGATTGGTTTGCGTTCCTGATGTTTCAAGCGATGAAAGCAATTCCTGCCGGTTGACTCCCTGCATCCGTTTTTCGCGGATCAGATGCCAGGCCTTCTCAGCCATCAGCCGGATCCGGCGGTGATTGTCGTGATGCTGTGTGAGGGTTTCAAGGATCCGGCGCGAAAGGGTATCGATGCCGCCCTGTTGTGAAGCCACCGTTTTGACTACGGGTATATGATGCTGTTCTTCATTCCGCGAGGGTGAAATCAACTGCTCCAGATTTTTCACAAAGGTATCGGCATCGGGACGGTCGCTTTTGTTCACCACAAAAATATCGGCAATCTCCATCAGCCCGGCTTTCATGGTTTGAACTTCGTCGCCACCTTCGGGTACCAGAACGACAACGGTGACATCGGCAAGACCGGCGATTTCAACTTCACTTTGCCCCACGCCAACGGTTTCAATCAGGATATAGTCGAACGATGCTGCTTTGAGCAGGTCGCTGATTTCAATGATCTTTGGATGCAGCCCGCCCAGCGAACCGCGAGAGGCCAGCGAACGGATGAACACATTGGGATGGTTGTACCAGCGGCTCATGCGGATCCGGTCGCCCAGCAATGCCCCGAAATTGAATGGTGAGGAGGGGTCAACACAAAGCACGCCCACACGCTTTCCTGTATTTACCCACTCGGCAAGCAGGGCATCGGCAAGGGTGCTTTTCCCGGCTCCGGGAGGACCCGTCAAGCCGATAACTGGTGTGTTGGAAGGCGGCAGTGCAGCCAGAAACTCATCGTATCCGGCATATTCATTTTCCACCAGCGAAATGGCCCGTGCCAGCGCCCTGTAATCGCCTTTGGAAAGTTGTTCGCGCAAATCGGCCCACATGTTTCAAAGATAGTACTCTCTTACCGACGATGCAGGAACGGGCCATAATCATCTTCGTGAAACGTACCCTTTTTCATCATCCTTCAATCCGTTTCGGGCATCATGAGATTTTTTGTGAGACAAACAAACCAACCTGGGGTGAATTATGTTACACTATAAAACAGGAACAAAAAAACGATAACTCCCCTTTTATCTTGCGTAACGGAAAAAAGAAAAGAACGGGCTGGATCATCACAGGCATGCTGTCTGTTCTTCTTTTCCTGTATTGTTTCACCGCCTGCACATCAAACAAGGAAATGACCGGCCGTCAGCAAATACTCCGCAGTTTTTACCCGTTGCTGATGAAAGCGGGCAAAACCACTGTGCTGCGCAATGATTCGGTTCAGCCCCCGGTTTCTTTTTACACACTCAGCGTAACGCTTATGAATGGTGATACTCTGGATTTCAATACCCTGAAGGGGAAGAACGTGATGCTGGTGAATACGGCCAGTGATTGCGGCTACACCCGCCAGTACGAAGGGCTGCAGCGTTTGCAGGAGCGGTATCCGGAGCGGCTGGTGGTGATCGCCTTTCCTTCCAATGATTTCAAGAACCAGGAATCCGCTACCAATGAGGAAATTGCCGGCTTTTGCCGCATCAATTACGGTGTACGTTTTCCGCTTGCCCGAAAATCTTCCGTGAAGCCCGGTAAGCAACAGCATCCCGTCTTTCAATGGCTCAGCGACAAGAACCTCAACGGCTGGAACAATCAGGACCCGCAGTGGAACTTCAGCAAATACATTGTTGATGAAAAGGGCATGCTGATCGGCTATTGTTCTTCTGCAGTCGATCCGCTTTCAGCCGATTGCATCGCAATGATTGAACGATAAGCCTAAACAGCATCAGCGCATAAGGCAACTCACTGTAGCAACGGGATTGAAGGCGCTGAATTTCCAATTGGCATCATAAATAAACCGCATCCTAAAATTCAATACCAGCGAGTGGCTCACCCGCCAATCGCCGCCCATGCTGATGCCTGTGGGAAAGAAATTGGTCCACCGCATGGTGTTGGCCAGCATAGTTTGACCGTCCGTCAACTGAAAGGATTTTGCGAGGGCTTCCGGTTCGGTGCAAATACGTTAAGTCCAATTTTTCCGGAACGAGGCGTGTATCGCACAACTATTACCAGGCTTCTTTTAGAAATGGGCATGACTCTTAAAAGGATGTTGAGCGGGGGAATAACGCGTAGCCATGTTTGCATTGTTATTCAACTGCGGTTAAAAAGAAAATCCTTACCTTGGTTCCATGCTTACCCGCGCGGATATCGAACACTATTTTCTTGCTGAAAAAACAGGAGGAATCGTCTTTTTTGTTGTTGGCGCTTTATGTGTGGTTGCCTCACTGTTGTTCATCTTCGTAATGAAAACGCCTTTCTTCAAAGGCGCCTCTGTACCGCTAGTTCTGGGGGGGCTCTTATTTTGTTTTGTGGGGTATACCGTTTTTGAACGGAGCGACCGCGACCGCATCGCCCTGGTTTATGCTTTCGACATGAACCCCGACCGGCTAAAGAACAACGAACTGCCCCGTATGGAGCAAGTGATGAAGCGTTTTGTGGTTTACCGTTATGCGGCCATTGTATTGTTTTTGCTGGGACTCTCGCTATTCCTATACTGCCGCAGGATGCATTCCTTTCCAAATTGGGGGGGAGCGGGTGCTGCGCTCGTTTTTATTGCATTCGCTACATTATTGCTTGACAGTTTCGCCCAGAACCGGGGAAAAACCTATCATCAAAAGCTTAGCGCTTTCTGTGCGGGTATCCGTTGATCGCACTATTTGAACTTACACAGCAAAGATTTTACTTCCGCGATGCCGTTATCGAAGCTTCTAAATAGCATGTAACTTCGCTGCAAGCGATTCCACCATGAGCAAAACCGCCGACCTGTTTATCGACAAAAGCGAAAAAGTGGCGCAGGACCTTGCGCATCGCCGTAAAATCAATTTCAACATAGGCCGGTACAATGAAAAAGTACCCGAAGGCAAGGCGCAGTTCAACGATACCGGTATTGTGCGCGAGCAGGCCAAGAATATCAAATGGCGGGCCCTCGAGTCGCTCGACAAACAGCTGGAACTCTTCGAACTCAATTTTACCCGACGCGGGGGAAAAGTCATCTGGGCCGAAACCGCCCAGGAAGCCCTCGATGCCGTGCTGGCCATCTGCCGCGAAAAGCAGTGCACGCAGGTCGTCAAAAGCAAAAGCATGGTAACGGAGGAAATCCACCTCAACCGGGGCCTGATGGATAACGGTATCGAAAGTATCGAAACCGATTTGGGCGAATACATACAACAACTTGACGGAGAGCCGCCTTACCACATTGTCACACCCGCCATGCACAAAAGCAAGGAGGATGTGGCAAGGCTGTTTGCGGAGAAGCTGGGTACTGACGAAAACCTGACTCCTGCGCAACTCACCCTGGTGGCCCGCGACATCCTGCGCAAGAAATATACCGCAGCCGAAGTAGGTATTACCGGTGCCAATTTCCTGATCAGCGATACCGGCTCGGTAGCCATCACTGAAAATGAAGGTAATGCCCGGCTCAGTTGTGCATTTCCGCCCACGCATATCGTTATCGCCGGCATTGAAAAACTGATTCCATCGCTTACCGATGTGGCCCTGTTCTGGCCCCTGCTATCCACATTCGGAACCGGGCAGCGGCTCACCGTGTACAACAGCATTCTCAGCGGCCCGCGGCAGCCGGGGGAAACCGACGGACCCACGGAAATGATTGTGATTCTGCTTGACAACGGACGCACCCAGATCCTTGCGAATCCGCAACAACGGGAAAGCCTTTACTGCATCCGCTGCGGCGCATGCCTTAATGCCTGTCCGGTTTATAAGAATATCGGCGGGCACAGCTACGGCACTACGTACAGTGGCCCCATCGGCAGTGTAATCACCCCCAATATGAAGGGGATGGAGGAGTTCAAACACCTGAGCTATGCCTCATCCCTTTGCGGCGCCTGCACCGAGGTATGTGCCGTGAAAATCAATCTGCACGAATTGTTGCTGACCAACCGCCGGCAGTCGGTCCATCAGGGCGATGCCCCGCTCACGGAAAGTCTGGCCTGGAAGATCTGGCGTACAACCAACCTGCGCCGTTCGCTGATGAATATCGGAGGCGGAAAACTCAAGAGCAGCGTGGTCAACAAGCTATTCAAGGGCTGGGTTTCACAGCACGGAGAAATCAACTTCAGCCGGAAAAATTTCAACCAGCTTTGGAAGGAAAGAAAAGGAAAAAGCTGAGAAATGCAGCCGCGTCAAAGTTTGTCGAGCAGCTCGCGACTGTCGGGAGCCACACCCGAGGGGAAATAGCCGATCAGCTTGCCGGATTCGTCAATCAAAAACTTGTTGAAGTTCCATTTTACTGCGACATCCATCACCCCGTTGCGCTCTTTTTCGCAGAGCCAGCGGTAGAGCGGACAAAGAGCATCGCCTTTCACTGAAACCTTGGCCGCCATGGGAAAACTGACGCCGTAATTCTTTTTGCAGAAGGAACTGATTTCGGCATTGGTGCCCGGTTCCTGTCCACCGAAATCATTCGACGGAAAACCAACCACAACAAGGCGGTCCTTGTACTGACGGTAGAGATTTTCCAGGCCCTCATATTGCGGGGTAAAGCCGCATTCGCTGGCGGTATTGACAATCAGGATTTTCTTACCCTTGAAGGTTGAAAAATCAATTTCTCCGCCGTCGAGCGCTTCAACACGGAAATCGTAAATCGAACTCGTTTGTACGGCAGAAGCCGGAGTAGCGTTATGCATGTTTTTGGGATTTGGCGTGGATGCGCAGGAAATGAACAAGGCGCAGGCAGCAAGAAATCGGGTCATGGTGTTGATAATGTTGGATCAGTTTAACAATGGTGATTGAATTTTGTTCAGGGGATACCCTGCCTACTGTCGCTGGTAACAACCCAGATCAGGAGTTGCAGTATTGCGCAGGTTATCGTCAAGGTCTTTCAAAAAAACGGTTGGGGCGCCCCGGCCAAGTCCGGGGGCATCGGGACTGCTTGTACGGAAGTTGAAAATATTACGGCGGGTATCGGTGCTGTCAAACAATGGGTCGGCATTGGCAATGCACTGTTCCAGCGAAACATTGGCGGGATCGGTCTCCGATTTGTAGAGGCAGTTCATTAGTCGGAAGTTGACCGCGTCTCCCCCTTCGCGTTGCACTTGCACTTCGTTTTTGACAATGCTGTTTTCGGCCCAGAAGATGCAGTTGGTGAACTGCGCATCCAGAGGTGCGGTAAGCGGCGAACCATTCACCACTGCCCCATTCGTGGCCGACAATACGGGTTTCTTGTGGCTGATAAAGACCGAGTAGGCCGCTACGGTGCAGTTTTCGAAACGGTAGGTGCCGCCAAGCAGGATATTGATGTTGTTGCCGCAGTTGCTGATCAGGCTGTTGTTGGCCTGCACATGGCTGTTGATGCAATAGAGTCCGGCATCGTAAGCATTGTCGATTACGCATTGCTGCAAAATCACCTTAGGTTGTAGATTGGTAGCAGGCGCCACGGAAACCAGGGCCTGATAGGCGTTTTTGATTACCGCGAATTTGAACACATTGTCTTTACTGGTTTCGCGGAAAATGATGCCCGGCCAGCTTGCGGGAAGATCGCGGTAATCGGGGTCGAGGCGGCTTCCGGTAAATACGATGGGCTCGGCATGGGTTCCTACTGCACGAAGCGTACCATAGACCAGGAGGGGGGCATTGTTTTCTGCATAAATCCGGCAGCCTGCTGCAATATTGAGTTGGGCGTTAGTATCTACAGTCAGCCGGTCGATGATCACATAGGGCAGATCGTTCACAAAATTTCGTGTACCCCTGATGGTTTCGTTCCGGAGGAAATAGGCGTTCTGCCCATAGGCCTGCAGTTGAACAAAACGGGTATTGCCGTTCCAGGCCATGCGGATGCTGTCGCGCACCAGGAAGGGCAGATTGCCCTGCACCGGATTGATGCGTACCGTGACAAAAAGATACAGGCTGTCACCGGAAGCCAGCGTGATGTCTCGTGCCGAGGGGCCGACTATTCCATTGATATTAAGGGTGTAGGGGGAACCGCTTTCTCCGGATAGACCGATTTCGTCGATACGGAGCGAGGCGCTGTTTGTGTTATATACTTTCAGGGTTTGCGTGATGGAGCCCACCGTGGTGAACACCGTATCGTAACGCAGGGTGTCGGTACTGGTTGACAACAAGGCGTCGGAAGACGTGGTGAAGCGTTCTTTTTTGCAGGCGTGCAGCAAGACAAGGAGCGCTAATACCGGTGGAATAAAAACAAAAAAACGGCGCGTATAAACCATATTCAAATGTAACGGTATTTTCTGTGCCCGTGCTTCATCGCAGCATTGAACATGCTCAACACAGTAGGTTAGGACCGTGAAGCCACAGACACGGAAGCCACGCTGATGCGTACACCATCAATAGCGGCAAGAATTCTGCCTGCGGCTTCTATACTGGCTCCGGTGGTTATCACATCATCCACCAGCAACAGGTGCTTGCCCGAAAGTTGGTCCGGGTGCGGCGTTACAAAACTGCCCTCTACATTCTGCCAGCGCTCGGTGCGGTGTTTTCGGGTTTGCGTTTGGGTAAGCCGTTGGCGGAGCAACAGCCGGGGTTCTACGGGTATTCCCGTTGCTTCAGCCACTCCCTTGGCAATGACTTCAGCCTGATTGTATCCCCGCAGTTTTTCCTTGGAGCGGTACATGGGCATGGGTAGCAGAACATCAATATCGTTGAAGCGGTTGCCCTGCCTTAGCGATGCCCCCAGTTGAAGGCCCAGGTATTCACCGAGCTTACGGTCGCCCCTGTACTTCAGGCGGTGAATCAGGGTCTGCATGACTGAGTCTTTCGAAAAATAGTAGGCGCTGTGTGCGGCCTTTACTGGCAGCCGGCCGTGAAAGATTTTTTCCACAGGGTTATCGGGCAGTGCAGCGAAACCGGTCTCGGGCAGTTCGGTGAAACAGCGCATGCATATCGGAGCGTCCCGCTGCACCAGGTCGCTGCCACAACCGCCACAGCAATGGGGGTAGAAGAGATGGACCAACTCTTCAAACCGTTCGCGGACTGTGGGGAAAAAAGCCGTTTGCGCCATCGGGGAATAAGGAAATTAAAACAGGTATTTGTAGAGTTCTTCCACCTTGCTGAGCGATACCACTTCAATCTGCAACTTCTGTCCGGTGATGCCCTTTGTATTGTAGCGGCTCACGAATATTTTGGCAAAGCCCAGCTTTTCGGCTTCGGCAATGCGTTGTTCGATGCGGTTTACAGCGCGGATTTCGCCGCTGAGTCCGACTTCACCCGCAAAACAATATTGCTGGTTCACCGGCACATCTTCGTAACTGCTCAGCAGGGCACATACTATGGCCAGGTCGATGGACGGATCTTCTACCTTCATGCCTCCGGCGATGTTCACAAAAACATCTTTGACGCCGAAATGGAATCCGCCGCGCTTTTCAAGTACGGCCAATAAGAGTTGAAGGCGGCGCAAATCGAAACCCGTTACGGTGCGCTGCGGGGTACCATAAACACTTTGTGTTACCAGGGCCTGTCCTTCCATCAGCAGCGGACGCATGCCTTCAATGGTTGCCGCAATGGCGATGCCGCTCAGGGCTTCCTCTTTTTGTGAAATCAGGATTTCAGAAGGGTTGCTCACCGCCCGCATGCCGTTGCCCTGCATTTCATAGATGCCCAGCTCGGCGGTGGAACCGAACCGGTTTTTCAGCGTACGCAGGATCCGGTAGGCATAATGCCGGTCGCCTTCGAACTGCAATACCGTGTCCACCATGTGTTCCAATATCTTCGGACCTGCTATGCTGCCATCCTTGGTGATATGGCCTATTAGGATAACCGGTGTACCGGTTTCCTTGGCGAAGCGCTGCAACTCGGCAGCCGATTCGCGGATCTGGCTTACGCTGCCCGCTGCACTCTCCACAAAAGGCGATTGCAGCGTTTGTATGGAATCGACAATAAGCAGTTGCGGCCTGATTTTTTTGATTTCCTGAAAGATGGCCTGCGTACCTGTTTCCGTAAGCAGAAAAAAGTTTTCGTGTTTGAGTCCCAGCCGGTTCGCCCGCATCTTCACCTGCTGCTCGCTTTCTTCACCGCTTACATAGAGTACGGTGATCTGGTTAAGTTGAAGTCCGATTTGCAGAAACAAGGTGGATTTTCCGATACCCGGTTCGCCGGCCACCAGGGTGATGCTTCCCAGAACAATGCCACCGCCCAGCACACGGTTGATTTCGGCATCGGCGGCAATGATGCGTTTTTCTTCGGCACTGTTCACCGCGTGCAGGGCAACCGCATGCCGGGTTGCCGATCCGGTGAAATCCATCCAGTTCTCCTTGCCTTTCTTATCGGCATTCTTTGTTACCGCTTCTTCCACAAAGCTGTTCCAGGTATTGCAACCCGGGCATTTGCCCAGCCATTTGGCACTTTCATAACCGCAGGACTGGCAGAAGAACGCCGATTTGATTTTACTCATCGTGTAAAACTAAACCGAACCGGTGAATTCCTTCCGCGATAAAAAACGATAGATGATGGTGAAAAAACAACGAAACCGAAACAATGAAAACAAGAAGATGTATGTAGCATTAGCAATGCTGAAAAAGTAAAAGGGTCAGCATTTCTGCCAACCCTTTGTACTTACTAACCCATTAAATTCTAATGCTAAATTACACTTTGCCCGCACAAAAAAAAATAAAATTTTATCCCGCAGGCGGAAGTCTCCCCCGGGAACAGTTAGTGCCGGGCACTGCAAAACCCTTCTCAATGAATTGAAAATCAATATATTGTGATTTTATATTTTTGACATGCCAGCCACAGACCATACACGAAAATTTAACCCGGGGCAGGGAAAAATTAGGTTTGTATAATAAACTAATTTTTTTGATAAACAGGTTTGTACTACTTTAGCTCCGTGAATCTTTCGTTATACAGGCCGCTGGATCCTCTTTTTCAAAACTCCCTCCGACTGGCTTTGGTCAGTTTGCTGTCGGGTGCAGGGTCGATGCCCTTCAGTGCACTCAAAGAGAAGACCGGAGCCACAGCCGGCAACCTCAGTATCCAGATCGGTAAGCTTAGGGATGCCGGTTATGTGGACGTGAGCAAACAGTTTCAAAACAATTATCCACAGACAACTATCCAGATTACCGGAAAGGGCATGGCCGCGTTCAGGGATTATGCAGAATGCATTCATGCTTATCTCCACCCCGGCAATGCAGCCGGTCCGGAATAAAAAAAGCCCCCCATTTCTGGAAAGCTTTGATTGTGCTTGGTTATGATAAAGGTTATGCCTTTGTCTGTTGCCCGAAAACGGAATAGCAAACAATTACCGGCTGTTGCCTGCGCAACAGGATCAAGGTTTGATTAAGCGGTTGTTATTTCCAAAACAGGAAGGCGCTGCTGTAGGACTTGTTGGCAGATTGCAGCCTGATGGTATAGTTCCCCTCGGGAAGTTGCATGAAATTTTGCAGGCTGATCTTGTTCTTGCCTTTTTCCAGCATGGCTTCCTGAACCAGTACCAGCTTACCTTGTTCATCAGTCACTTTTATCGAAGCCGGAGCGGGACGACCGGCTACAAAAAGCAGTTGAATGGTTTTGCCTTTGGCATCGGGCATCACAATGATGCCTTTGCGGGCAGCGCCAAGATGGTAGTTGTCGTAATGCCCGGAAGGTGTGCCGGGGTCGGGTTCGCCCGAAGCCAGTAGGGTGGAAGCGAGCAGCATGAGGGTTAAGAGCTGTTTCATATTGATCCGGTTTAATTGGTTACGCGCTGAAGTGTTTTTCTGGATTCCGGAACCGAAGACATATCAATGATGCGTCTGGTAAAAAGGATCCGGCGGAATTGCGGTAATCGTCAGCAGGTATCGGATGAAACGGCTATGAACCGGGCTTCACAAGAAGGAGGAGGAGGTACGGAATTTTAGAGGAATTGGAGGAACGAGTAGAAGGTAAAATTGGGGATTAAATTCCATACTGCCAAATAAATTTGGGCTGAAATTCAATCCTGACGGACCTTTCAAACGCATTCCTTTCATTTTCAGTGAGTTAATCCAAAAGAAATTTTTGGCGCCGAACAAATAAGGCGGACATCCGTTTTACAATTGGCCGGCATTTGCAGGCACGCAGCATCTATGAACCCATCAACCGTTATGCCTCCCTCAACAGATGTACTGGTCGAAGTAAACGGGCTCACTAAAAAATACGGTGAGCATGTGGCTGTCGATAATCTCTCGTTCACCGTAAACCGTGGCGATATCTACGGTTTCCTCGGGCAGAACGGAGCGGGAAAATCCACCACCATCCGCATGCTGCTGTCGCTGGTTCGGCCAAGCTCCGGTGAAATCCGCATGATGGGTTATCCGCTCAGCAGCCATCGCAATGCCATTCTCAGGCAAGTGGGCGCTGTGATTGAGAAGCCCGACCTCTACAAATACCTTTCCGGCATCGACAACCTTGCCATCTTCGCAAGGCTCAGCGGAATGCGTGCCGAAAAGCGCATGCTGATGCAACAGCTTGAACAGGTAGGGCTTGCCGAACGGGCGAATGATAAGGTAAGAACCTATAGTCAGGGTATGAAACAACGATTGGGCATTGCCGTTGCCCTGGTCCACAACCCGGCACTGATTGTGCTCGACGAGCCTACCAACGGACTCGATCCGCAGGGCATAGCCGACATGCGCAACCTGATCCTGCAGCTTGCACGCGAACAGGGAAAGACCATCCTTATTTCTTCGCATCTGTTATATGAAATCGAACAACTGGCTACCCGGATGATTATCATCCACAAGGGACGTAAGATTGTGGAGGGCACCGTAGCCGGACTGCTGGACCCGTCACAGACTCTCGTAAAACTTGAAGCAGTCGATGCCGGACATGCCCGAAACATCCTGCAGCAATCATCCTGGTCCGACCGAATACACAAGTCAACCAACCTGCAGCTGGTGATGCACCGCTCCGAGGTGCCGGAACTGATTTCCTTCTGTGTTTCCGCCGAGATCGAACTGCTTTCAGTGAATACCAGCCATACCCTCGAAAATTATTTTCTGTCGCTCACCACACCCTCCGAATATGTTCACGCTACTGCAGATTGAACTGTACAAGATTTCAAGGAGACCGCGTACCTATATCGCGTTCGCAGCCATAACGGCCATCGTGCTCATCTTCCAGTTCGCCTTCAAGGCCGACGGCCAGAGCTATATGGACCTGATGCTGCAAAGCGTGAAAGACAGCTTTGAACTCGACCGTCGCCAGGCCATCAATGGCTATTTCATGTGCTATATCATCCTGAACACCCTGTTGGTGCAGGTTCCGGTGCTGGTGGCCCTGATTGCAGCCGATTCGGTAAGCGGTGAAGCCAATATGGGCACCTTGCGCCTGCTGATGACCAAGCCGGTAAGCCGAACACGGTTCATTCTGGTAAAATTCACAGCCGCTGCCTTGTTCACGCTGCTTCTGCTGATCTGGATGGCCTTTACCGCGTTATTGATCAGCCTGTTCATTTTCGGTTCCGGCGATATGCTCATCTTCCGGGTAAAAGGAGAAGTATCAGAGATCTTGCAAATCACGAAAGACGATATCCTCTGGCGCTATTTTGCCGCTTTCGGGTATGCCCTGGTGGCCCTTACGGTGATTGCGGCCCTATCCCTGTTTCTGTCAGTATTCGCCGAGAATTCCATCGGCCCCATCATCGCCACCGTATGCATCGTGATTGTTTGCACCATTGTTTCCAACATCAATGTGCCTGTAATCGACCGGAATGTGAAACCCTTTCTCTTCACGTCCTATCTGGTAGGCTGGAAAGGGTTCTTCTATATCGGTACCTCGGATGACGGACAGCCCATAAAAGGCAGTCTTGAAAACTGGCCGGCCATCCGGAGAAGCCTTGGCATCCTGCTGGGCCATATTGCATTGCTGCTGGCCGCTACCCTCTGGGTGTTTCGCCGCAAAGACATCCTCTCCTAAACCCAACCCTAAAAAACATCATTCATGCGCCGCTTCATTTCCTTAATCTGTTTTTCTTTGCTGCTACTCGCTCAATCAGTTCAGGCACAGGAGGTCAATGAACTGATGCGCCGGCTGCGGACCCAGGCCTTGCAGGTGAAGAATTATGTTGCCACCGGAACCATGAAAACCAATGTTCCCTTCCTGCGTGTACCCGAATCGCCCGTGACCGTTTACTACAAGAGCCCCGACCGCGTTAAAATCAAAAATGAAAAAGGCATTTCCTTCATTCCCAAAAGCGCCGTGGGCATCAACCTCAGCCACCTGCTCAATGAAAATGATTACAATATCCTGGATGCGGGAACCGATCAGATAGCCCAGACAAAAGTGCGGGTGGTGAAACTGCTGCCAAAAGATGATAATGCCGATCTTGTTCTATCCACCCTGTACATCGATGATAGAAACTCCCTGATCCTGAAAGCGAAAACCACGACGCGGGAAAACGGCAGTTATCAGCTTGAAATGACTTACGGCAAATACCGGTCGTACGGACTTCCCGACAATATTGTGTTCACCTTCAACACGCGCGACTATAAACTACCCAAGGGAATCACCTTCGATTTCGACGATGGCACAGCGGCAAAAACAACCACGCCGCGCTCCAATACCGGTCGTGCCGATATCCGGCTCAGTGCCTATACCATCAACCAGGGAGTTCCAGATGATGTGTTTCAAAAATAACCGGGAAAAATCCGTACGAATTTATTCGGGTAATTCCGTCACCCGCTGGTCGGCGGTGCGGCCGATCACCGAAGCGCTCATCTTGCGTAGCGGACTGCTGCGGTTTTCCTGATAACCCCTGCGGAAATTGAGGATGTCGATACAGTGGAATATGGCTGCTTTCAGTGATGCTTCTTCCGCCTTGTTTTTTCCGGCAATATCGAACGCCACGCCATGGTCGGGCGAAGTGCGGATGCCGGGAAGACCCGCCGTATAGTTGATGCCCTCGCCCATGCCCAGCGACTTGAAGGGAATAAGTCCCTGATCGTGGTACATGGCCAGCACACCGTCGAAGCGCTCGTGTTGTCCGCGTGCAAAAAAAGCGTCGGGCGAGTAGGGTCCGAAGCAGAACACATCTTTCTGCTTGGCATCTTTCACCGCCGGGCGGATGATGCTTTCTTCCTCCTTGCCCACCAGTCCTTCGTCGCCGGCATGGGGATTAAGACCCAGCACTGCAATACGTGGCTTGTCGATACCGAAATCTTTTTTCAGCGAATTGTTCATTATCTGCAGTTTGCTGAGGATGTTCTCGCGGGTGACCTGTTTGGCCACATCTGAAATCGGGACGTGCTCGGTAAGCAAACCCACCCGCATGTTTTCGGCCACCATCAGCATCAACACATCCTGGGCGCTGTAGAGGTTTTTGAAATAGGGGGTATGGCCGGTGAAACTGAATTCGGGGGTGCGTGTATTCTTCTTATGCACGGGTGCGGTAACCAGCGCATCGATCTTTCCTTCCTTAAGCGCCTGTCCGGCTTTCAGCAAACTCATCACGGCGTATTTGCCGCCGGTTTCATTAAGCACGCCGGGGGTTACCGCCACTTCTTCCTCCCAGCAATTGTGCAGGTTGATCTGTTTGTGGTAAACCCGGCCCAGGTCTTTAAGCGTGGTGAAATTGAAATTGCTTTCGGGTATGCCCTTCCGGTAGAAATTGAGCACCTTGTTGTTGGCAAAAATCACCGGGGTGCAGAATTCCAGCAGGCGGTTGTCGGCCATGGTTTTGATGATCAGCTCCAGCCCGATGCCGTTGATATCGCCGCAGGTGAGCCCAATGACCGGCTTGTTTTCATGTTGCATACCCGAAAAAAATTTTAGGTGGTAAAAGTACAACATTGCCCCCGAAGGATGCGACATTCTTTGCATGGCTTATGCGTACATTTATCGCGGTTAACAAACTATGCATCACTATAAAAAATCGCTGGGCCAGCATTTTCTTACCGACGAATCGCTGGTGCGCCGCATCCTGGATGCCATTGGCGAAAACCCGTTCACGCAGGTGCTTGAAGTAGGCCCTGGCGGCGGTGCCCTTACCCGGCATCTGCTCATGATGGAGGGCGTGGATTTCAAAGCGGTGGAACTTGATGAAGAAAAGGCCCTGTGGCTTGAGCAACATCTGCCCGCCATTTCCGGCAAACTGATCCGCGGTGATTTTTTGCGCATTGCCCCTCCTTTTGAAACTCCCTTTCAGCTGGTGGGCAATTTTCCCTACAATATCTCAACCCAGATTCTGTTCACCGTACTCGACTGGCGCGACCGGGTACCCCTTGTGGTGGGCATGTTTCAGAAAGAAGTGGCCCAGCGCGTGGCCAGCCGGGAAGGCAGCCGGGTTTATGGTGTGCTGAGCGTGCTGGTTCAGGCCTTTTACCATGTGGAATATCTGTTTGATGTGGCCCCTTCCTGCTTCACGCCGCCGCCCAAAGTGGAAAGCGCGGTGATCCGTCTTCGTCGCCGCACCGATGTGGTGGCCATGAAAAGCGAGGCTGCATTCATCCGCCTGGTTAAAACCGCGTTCAACCAGCGGCGCAAGATGCTGCGTAATGCCGTAAAGGGATTGTTTGATCCGGAAGTCTTGCAGGACCCGCTTTTCGATAAGAGGGCCGAGGCCTTGTCGGTCGACGATTTCGCGGCACTCAGTTTCCGCATGCGCTGACGCATAGGCCGGAGGTTTGGCCCGCGATCAGTAATTTTGCGGCACGATTCGCAGGCCGCACCGATTCGGGTTCTTGCCCGTTTCTGATTCCCTAAAGAACCTTGCTGTCGTTCCAGCACAAGAAATATTGCGGCACCGGTCGGTAAACCAATCACTATGGGCTTCACGCTGAAAAACAAGGTGCGTATTGTAACCGCAGCTTCACTGTTCGACGGACACGATGCCGCCATCAATGTCATGCGCCGCATCATGCAAAGCAAGGGCGCCGAAATCATCCACCTCGGACATAACCGCAGTGTGGCTGAAATCGTGGAATGTGCCATTGAAGAAGATGCCCACGGAATAGCCATCACCAGCTACCAGGGCGGGCATATCGAGTTCTTCAAGTACATGAAGGACCTGCTTGACGAGAACGGTTGCGGCCATATCAAAATATTCGGCGGCGGTGGCGGAACCATCCTCCCCTCGGAAATCGACGAACTGCATGCCTATGGTATTACCCGCATCTACAGTCCAGATGATGGGCGCCGCATGGGCCTTGAGGGAATGATTGAAGATGTGGTAGGGTCCTGCGATTTCGCGCTCAACGGCAGCGGCGAACAGGGCAGTCCCCTCAAACTCAGGGAAACTTTCGACATCCGCAAAATCGCCCGGCAAATCACCAATGCCGAAAACGGATTGCCTCCTTCGGGAGATACAATACCGAAGACCGCTCCCGTGCTGGGTATCACCGGTACCGGCGGTGCGGGGAAGAGCAGCGTGACCGATGAAATGGTACGTCGTTTTCTGCATGCCTATACTGATAAGACCATTGCCGTCATATCCGTTGACCCCAGCAAGAAGAAAACCGGTGGCGCCCTGTTGGGCGATCGCATCCGCATGAACGCCATCTCGTCGCCACGGGCCTATATGCGCAGCCTTGCCACCCGCGAAAGCGAAAAAGCGCTCAGCAACTATGTACGCGAGGCCATCGACATCTGCAAAAACGCCGGATACGACCTGATCATCCTGGAAAGTGCCGGAACCGGCCAAAGCGATGCCGGTATTCTCGATTATGTGGATGTGAGCATGTATGTGATGACGCCCGAATACGGAGCAGCCTCGCAACTTGAGAAGATCAACATGCTTGATTATGCCGACCTGGTTTGTCTTAACAAATTCGACAAGGCAGGGGCGCTTGATGCCTTGCACGATATCCGCAAACAATACAAGCGTAACCATGGCATCTGGAATGCCAAAGATGAGGAGTTGCCCGTCATTGGCACCATTGCCGCCACGTTCAACGATGAGGGTTGCAACCTCCTTTTTGAAAAACTGATGGATATCGTCGGAAAAAAATGCGGTGTCCGATTCGGCCCTGAACCCGAATTCATACAAACCGCCCGCCCCGAACGCACCATCATTCCAGCAAAACGCGGGCGCTATCTTGCCGAAATCGCGGAAGCTGTGGATCATTACAACCAATGGGCTAATGAACAGGCTGAGCTGGCGAGCAAGCTCTACCGGCTGGAAGGCGCTGCGGAACTGGTTCCCGGTGCGGCCGCCGAAATCAATAAGAAATCGGCTGCGTTACGCAAACAGCTGGAAGCTTCCTGCCTGGATCTGATAGAAAAATGGCCTGCTGTACTTGCCCAGTACCGCAAGGAATTTTTTGAGTTTCGGGTACGCGATAAGGTGATCAAACAGCCGTTGACCGTCAAGAGCCTTTCGGGCACCACAATCCGTAAGATCGTGCTGCCCGGGTACAAGGACTGGGGCGATCTGTTGAAATGGCAGCTACAGGAAAATGTGCCGGGTGAATTTCCGTACACGGCCGGCGTGTTTCCGCTGAAGCGCGAAGGGGAAGATCCTACCCGCATGTTTGCCGGTGAGGGAGGTCCCGAACGCACCAACAAGCGCTTTCATTATGTAAGCCTGGGCCAGCCGGCGAAACGATTGTCCACCGCATTCGACAGCGTAACGCTTTACGGTGAAGATCCGGCCTATCGTCCTGATATTTTCGGAAAAGTGGGCAATAGCGGTGTAAGCATTGCCACGGTGGATGATGCTAAGAAGCTGTATAGCGGCTTCGATCTCTGCGATCCCAAGACCTCGGTATCCATGACCATCAACGGTCCGGCGCCCATCATCCTGGCCTTCTTCATGAATGCCGCTATAGATCAGCAGTGTGAAAAATATATTCTGGATAACAACCTGCGCGAAGAAGTTAACCGGCTGATCGAGTCGAAGTTCGATATCGCATTGCTACCTCGTTACTGTGGCACCGATGGAAATCCCGTTCAGGCACATAAGGGCCGGCTGGAAGGCGCGCTACCCGAAGGAAACGACGGTTTGGGGCTACGACTGCTTGGGCTGAGCGGATCGGATGTGCTGCCTCCCGATGTTTATGAAAGCATCCGTGCACGGGCCCTTTCGGCGGTGCGCGGAACCGTGCAGGCCGATATCCTCAAGGAAGATCAGGCGCAGAACACCTGCATCTTTTCCACCGAGTTCGCGTTGAAGCTGATGGGCGATGTGCAGGAATATTTCATCCGCCATCAGGTACAGAATTTTTACAGCGTCAGCATCAGCGGTTACCATATCGCCGAAGCAGGAGCCAATCCCATCACACAGCTTGCCTTCACCCTGTCGAACGGTTTCACCTATGTGGAGTATTACCTGAGCCGGGGTATGCATATCGATTCATTTGCACCGAATCTTTCCTTCTTCTTCAGCAACGGCATGGATCCCGAGTACAGCGTGATCGGCCGTGTGGCCCGCCGCATCTGGGCCAAGGCCATGAAGTACCGCTACAAGGCCAATGATCGTAGCCAGAAACTCAAGTACCATATCCAAACCAGCGGCAGAAGCCTGCATGCGCAGGAAATCGACTTCAACGATATCCGCACCACGTTGCAGGCCTTGTATGCCCTGTACGACAACTGCAATTCGCTGCATACCAATGCCTACGACGAGGCCATCACCACGCCTACCGAGGAAAGTGTTCGCCGGGCCATGGCCATACAGCTTATCATCAACCGCGAACTGGGTACGGCCAAGAACGAAAACCCCAACCAGGGTGCGTTTCTGATAGAAGAGCTTACCGACCTGGTGGAGGAAGCGGTGATGCAGGAGTTCCAGCGCATCAACGAGCGGGGTGGTGTGCTGGGCGCGATGGAGCGCATGTACCAGCGCAACAAGATCCAGGAAGAGAGCCTGCACTACGAAACCCTCAAGCATACCGGCGAATACCCGATCGTGGGGGTCAATACTTTTTTGAACAAGAACGGAAGCCCCACCATACAGCCCTCCGAAGTGATCCGCAGCACCCATGAAGAGAAGGAAATGCAGATTCGCAACCTGAGCGCCTTCCATGAGCGCAACCGCGGGCGGAGCGGTGCCATGCTGAAACAACTGCAGGAAACGGCCGTCAACAACGGCAACCTCTTTGAAGCGCTGATGGAAACCGTGAAGTATTGTTCACTGGGGCAGATCACCCGTGCGCTTTATGAGGTGGGCGGGCAGTACAGAAGGAACATGTAGCTGTCGCTGCATTATAAAAAAAGGGACGACAACCATCGTCCCTTTTTTTATCTACGTGGTCGGTGTCCTCACCGACCACCATTTCTTTTACCGACTGCTTATTTCGTCACCAGCTTCAACTCACGGATCAGGTTGGAGGCCCCACCGAGCTTGTCGATGCACCACAATACATAGCGCACATCCACGCAAATCGTGCGGTTGAGGTCCTTGTCGAATGCAATCTTATGGCTTAAGGCCTCGTAGTTTCCATCGAAGGCCAGGCCAATGAGATTGCCGCTTCCGTCAATCACCGGGCTGCCGCTGTTGCCGCCGGTGATGTCGTTGGTTGTGATAAAGTTCACCACCAGGTCGTTTCTTCCCTTGTCGATATAGGGCCCGAAATCCCTGTTCTTCATCAGTTCGACCTGACGGGCGGGCAGATCGAATTCATAATCGCCGGCCACATATTTCTGCAAGATGCCTTTACCGGTGCAGATATAGTCATAGGCTACGGCATCACGGGGCTTGTAGCTTTTCACATTGCCATAACTCACCCGCATGCTGAAATTGGCATCGGGATACATTTTTGCCGCGGCAGCGGGATTCATTTCCATAATCCCTTTCATATAGCTTTTGCCCAGCTCATCATTTTTGCTCACAAAGGCGGTGCGCAAGGGGGCATACTTGGTGTTGTAATTCTTCATGAAGGCCGATGCGTAAGCGAAGGCCGGATCGCCCTGCAACACCGTAGCGTCGGGGGCTGCGGCAAAGGCATTCCAGCGGGTATCGTCAAGAATCAGGGTATTGTTCATGAGGTTGGCCGCCCATTTCTTGTAGGTGGCCTCCTCATCGAGGCTGCCGTAAGTGTTGCGCAGGCTTTCATAGAAGCCGATGGGGTGCTGGCTCTTGTCGATGTCCTGATAGAACTTCATGCCCACCGCGGCAATGATTTTTTCATCGCTGGCCCGGTCGGCATCTTCCAGATAGGCTTTGCGTGCGGCGGTCGCGGCATCCATCGATTTTTTCACATCGGCCGAAGTGCTGCCCGGTTTCACCATATCCGATTCCAGTTTGGTCAGCGATGCGGCAAATGCGGTAAGTGGCGAACCCAGAACCCCCTCATTGAGGTACTGCCGGTGCTTGCTGTAGGGTGTCCAGGCCGCATAGTTTTTTTCGTATTCCGAAAGCAGCGACTCATATTCGGGCTTGCCTTTGGCCCAGGCGGCAAACTTCTGTTCGAACGCCTGCTTCTCTTCCAGGGTTCTGAACTTTTTGAGCTGCTTGGTTTCCCCGTCAAAAAACTTCCAGTAGTTGGCCACCGAGGCATAATTGCTGGCCAGCTTGAGTTTCACCGCAGGATCTTTGATCATCTGCTCGTGCATGTACTTGAGGCGGATATCGCGCAGTGCCACGAGCGAAGGGTTTTCAATATCGTTCTTCAGCTTGACACCATAACTGGTTTCATAACGGTTGGTGCTTCCGGGATAGCCGTAGATCATGGCATAATCGCCGTCTTTGATGCCCTTGATGCTTACCGGTAAAAAATGTTTGGGCTTGAGGGGCACATTGTCCTTGTTGTATTCTGTCGGCCTTCCGTCGGCCGCCATATAAACGCGGAACACGGAAAAATCGCCGGTATGCCGGGGCCATTCCCAGTTGTCGGTATCGCCACCGAACTTGCCCACACTCTCGGGTGGGGTGCCCACGAGGCGGATATCGCGGTAGGTCTTATAGACATACATGATGTACTGGTTGCCTTTGAACATCGAATAAATCCTTCCGCTGAGGCCGTTCTCCTTATCCAACACCTTATCGGTGATGGCCTTCTGCACTTCGGCCATTTTTTTCAACCGGTCGGCCCAGGAAAGGCCTTTGACGCCAGCCTCCACTTCGGCGGTCACATCCACAATGCGGTCGAGAAACTGCACGGTGAGCGAGGTGGAAATCTCCTGGTCCTTGCTCATCGCATAGAAGCCGTCGCGCAGATAATTATTCTGCACACTACTCGCCGTGGCAATGGCATCATAGCCGCAGTGGTGGTTGGTGAAAATCAGCCCCTGGCTGCTCACGATTTCGCCCGTGCACCCGCCACCGAAAATGATGATGGCATCCTTAAGCGACGATTTGTTGATGGAATACAGTTGTTCCTTGGTGAGTTTGAGTCCCTTCTTCACCATATCGTTGTACACCTGCTGGCCCAGCAGCATGGGCAGCCACATGCCCTCGTCGGCTGAAGCCCGGAGCATTCCTGCGGAGAGAACCACCGCAATCAATAGTTTTTTCATCATAGCGCTTTTCGTTTTGGCGACAAACCTACGGCAATTTGCCCATGCCCCAAAGCGGCGCTGCAGCCCGACGAAAATCACCCCCGATACTGCCCGGCAAATTTTACCTTTGGGCAGAACCCGCTATAATGCACGCCTCTCAAGACACTCGCCACTGGCAACAACGCACCAAGGTCTGGTTGAACCAACCTGCCGAACTCAGTCCGGCCCATCTGGAAGAGTTGCGCGACATCATCCGTTTCCACGAACACCGCTATTATGTATTGAATGATCCGCTGGTCAGCGATGCGGAATTCGACCGGTTGTTCAAACTGCTGCAACAGGGCGAGCGCGAACATCCCGCTTCCGTCACACCCGATTCGCCAACCCAGCGTGTGGGTTCGGGCCTGGTGAAGGATTTTCCGAAAGTCACGCATCTGGTACCCATGCTTTCGCTCGAAAACAGTTATCAGGCCGACGATCTAACTGACTGGGACCGTAAGGCCCGTGAGCTTTCGGGACTGAAGCAACCGGAATACTGTGTCGAGCCCAAGTTCGATGGCGCGGGTATCTCACTCTTATACGAAAACGACCTGCTCGTACGCGCCGCTACCCGTGGCGACGGTGTGACGGGCGACGACATCACCATCAATGCCCGCCGCATCCGTTCATTGCCGCTGAGCGCCGCATTCAGCCGATATGGCATCGCCCAGATAGAAATCAGGGGTGAAGTGCTGATGAACAAGCACCATTTCGCCGCTTACAACAAACAACTGACCGATGAAGGGCTTCCTCCATTTGCCAATCCCCGCAACGCCGCTGCCGGAAGCCTGCGCATGAAAGACCCTGCCGAAGTGGGCAAGCGCAACCTCGAGGCCTTTCTTTACCATGTCAGTTATATTACGCTTGAAAAAGAAAAGAGCGGGGGGCATCCTCCGCTAACGCATAGTGGTATGCTCGAAATGCTCTGGGATCTGGGCTTCCGCAGTCCGAAACAGGAAATGAAGGTGATGGAGGGTATTGCCGCCATCATTACCCATGTGCATGCCTTCGAAGAACAGCGCGATGCCCTGCCTTATGAAATTGATGGTATGGTAGTGAAGGTGAACGACCTCGCGCTGCAGGAAAAACTGGGCATGACAAGCCATCATCCGCGCTGGGCCGTCGCTTACAAGTTCAAGGCCAGGCAGGCTACAAGCAAACTGTTGGGTGTCGAATTTCAGGTGGGGCGTACCGGCGCCGTAACGCCTGTTGCCAAAATCGAACCTGTTCAGGTGGGTGGGGTTACGGTTTCCAGCATATCGGTGCACAACGAAGAGTATATCCGCGAAAAGGATCTGCGGCTTGGCGATACCTTGTTGATTGAACGCAGCGGCGATGTGATTCCGCAGGTGGTCAAGTCCTTTCCCGAACTGCGCACCGGAAAAGAAAAGCATATTATTTTCCCCGTGGATTGCCCCGTTTGCAAGCATCCCCTGTCCAAATCGGCTGATGAGGCTGTCTGGCGTTGTATCAACATCAATTGCGAAGCGCAGGTGGTGGAGAAGATCATCCATTTCGTAAGCAAGGATGCCATGGACATTACAAGTCTGGGTGAAGCGAATGTGCGTCGTTTTTACGCGGAAGGATTACTTAAAGATATTCCCGGAATTTACCGGATCGATTTCAATGCGGTCCAGCAGATGGAGGGCTTCGGGGCAAAATCGGCAGAAAAGCTGCGGCAGGCCGTTGAAGATTCAAAAAGCAGGCCGCTTCATCGCCTGATTTATGCCTTGGGCATCCGTTATGTGGGGGAAACCACGGCCAAAACACTGGCGCAGGCGGTACCTGTACTGACCGATCTGGCCACATATACTCCCGATCAGTTGCGCGAGTTGCCCGATGTGGGCGTAAAGGTGGCCGACAGTATACATCGGTTCTTTAATGATCCTGCCAACAAGGCCCTGCTGCATACGCTTGAGCAACTGGGCATTTCCCTGAAAAATGAAAAGAAACCCGCTTCAGGCCAGGCTTCCGGGGGGTTAAGCGGACAAACCTTCCTGTTTACCGGAACCCTCGACAAACTCAAGCGCAGTGAAGCCGAAGCCCTGGTGGAACAAAACGGCGGTTCCCTGTTGAGCGGGGTGAGCAGCAAGCTGAATTACCTGGTTGTAGGTGCTGATGCCGGAAGCAAACTTGAAAAGGCCCGGAAAATCGGGACAATCAAGATCCTTTCCGAAGAAGAATTTTTGAAATTATTGCCGGAAAAGTAAAAGATACATATATTTATTGCGCTGTCGTATCCGGCAGTTACCCGCTTCCCGATCGCTTTCCTTACCAAAACTAATGCTATGATTAAAAATGCTGCCGGTGAGAAATGGAAACAAATCCTCTTCAGCGGTCATAAATCGCTCAGCAGGAAATACGCGGTATCGAACATGGGCCGTGTTGCCAGTTATGCGAAGGTGCCGGAAGAAGACGGCAAGCTGCTTTCGGGTTCCGTGACTTCCGGATACAATACCATCAACCTGCATGTACCCGAGGGCAACCTCACTTTATACATCCACCGCGAAGTGGCCCGGAATTTTTGTGCAGGCAAATCCGCCCGCGCGAAATATGTGATCCACCGCAACCACCGCAAGTCCGACAACAAGGCCTCGAACCTGCAATGGGTGACGCTGGAAGCCATGAGCAGCCACAACCAGAAGAGTCCGGGAAAGATCGCCTTCAAGAAATCGCAGGCCAACAAAACCGTGGGGCTCAAGCTCCGCCTGCAGCAGGTGAAAGCCATCAAGTCGCTGCTTGGCAGCCCAACCCGTAGCACCACCATCCGTCAGATCGCCCGCAAGTTCGGCGTAAGTGAAATGTCGATCTACCGCATCAAGAGCGGCGAAAGCTGGTCGCATGTGCAATGACCGATGCCGCTCCGCTTCGCTCCAATCCTTCCCGTATGCTTCAGCAATCTACCCTGCGTTTTTTAAAGCAACTCCGTACACACAACAACAAGGCCTGGTTCGACGCCAACCGTTCTTTGTATGAAGCGGCCCGTGCCGATTTTACGGCATTCACCGAAGTACTTCTCGGAAAACTTTCCCGCAAGGACGCTTCCCTTTCCCATCTTCGTGCAAAGGATTGCCTGTTCCGCATCAACCGCGATGTCCGCTTTAGCAAGAACAAGGCCCCCTACAAAACCCATTTCGCAGCAGCCTTCAATGCCGAAGGAAAGAAGGGCGAGCACCCCGGCTATTACCTGCATCTTGAGCCCGGCGCCTCCTTTGCTGCCGGAGGATTTTATATGCCTGAGTCGGCTGATTTACAAAAGATCCGTCAGGAGATCGACTATGAGTTTGACCGCTGGAAAAAGATTATCCGTCAACCTGCTTTTGTTAGACAATTTCCTCAGGGTGTGGAAGGCACCATGCCCTTGGTGCGTGCCCCGAAGGGTTATGAGGAAACCAACCCCGCCATTACCTATCTGAAGATGCGCGGCTTCATCGTATCTTGCCCGTTCACCGATGCGGAAATGACGGACGCTTCCATACATCGCCGGATTGAAAGCGGTTTTACCGCCATGAAGCCCTTCATTGATTTTTTGCGTGGCGCACTGGATTGATGGAATGAGTGAATACGAAATTGACGTTAGTTTTTAGCCCAAAATTTCCCCCGTATAATGCCGATGTGATAGCTGTTTGAGCCAATGAAACTGGTTCATTACAGATATCCACTCGGTATAACAGAACAAAGGGAAGTGATGCCTTTGAGTCAGATCTTCACGTTCTCGTAAGGGATTAATTTTCCGGTGCTCGAGAGCATACCGTTTTTTGCCGGCCGAACACCCTCGGGCTGATCAATAAGATGAATCTGTTTTGATCCGCTATCCTTATAGGCTTCAAATGTGCATCCTTCGTTTCCGCACCATTCCATTCCGCCCAGAAACAGGAAGTATTCCAGTTTGCCGTCCTTGTCCGTATCTAGTGAGCACAGGCTGATATCGAGGTCTTCCATCCCGGTTTTTTTGTGCTGGATAATGGCCGCGTAAAGACTGGTTTTCTTGTCGACCTTTACAGCCTTCAGGTCATTTTTTGTTTTGGCGGAAACCTTGTCCCAGGTCACCCAGTCAAATTTGTTTTGTGCTTTGGAAACGAAAGAAAGGGTTGAGAGGAAGCCCAATAGAAGTGCAGTTCTCATTTTTTTGATTTTTATGGTTGGTGAATGTGGTTTCTATATGTGAATACTTGTGTGGCAAACGGAGGGAGGTATTCCTGAATTTCCAATCAAGCTTCACTGATATAAATCTATAAATGCTTCAAACATAATCTGT
>CAZZLI010000025.1:26818-28327 GCA_964655055.1 uncultured Ferruginibacter sp. | reverse complement strand
AATTTTGAAGAGAGTAACGCCGCGGCACAGGTCGGGAGACCTGCGCCAGACAGGGACCTGCGCCTTCGTCCCGGCGGCGGTTTTCGCCATCGCGCTCTTTAATTTAAAAACATAGTTCCGGCGAAACCCCGCCGAGACACCCGTCTCCAATGAAGGCGGGGCGTCTCAGGGCAGACCCGCCCGGGAATTTTTGAAGAGAGTAACGCCGCGGCATAGGTCGGGAGACCTGCGCCTGAAAGGGTATCCTGAATTTTGTACGCCTCGGTAAAAAAAAGCCCCGGTGAACCGGGGCCTGTATCAAGTGAACTTGTTTGGATATTACTGAACCACTACACGATCGGTAGCAATACGCTTGCCGGTGACATCGAGCAGGTTGATGAAGTAAACACCTTTGCTGAGGCGGCTGAAGTCGACATCCATATTGTCGTAAGGCTTGGCTACCGAGTAGGTCCTGTTGTACACCAGGGCTCCCTTCGCATCATAAATCAGCACGGTGCGGGGCAGGGTATTCCCGGGGATGCTGTAATAGCGAAGGTTGAACTGTCCCCTGTTCGGGTTGGGGGTAATGAACATCCGGGAAGAAGCGGAGTCGGCGATATTCAGTGCTGCAGATGTGTTCTGGCAGCCGTTCACATCGGTAACCCGAACCGTATAGGCGCCCAGGTTGTCTACCGTTACAGGAATGGATGATCCGGTCTGGTTGGCAATCGGCGTACCGTTCCTGCTCCATACATAACCGTTACCGGCGGGGTTGGAGCTCGCGCTGAGGGTTGTGGTGATTCCGGGAAGCAGTCGGGTGTAAGGTGCGGCACTTACATTGACCACCGGTGTCGGATTGATGGTGAGTGTGGCTGCCGTTGTGTTAAGTACTTGGGTGCATGGTGTGGCACTGGTCACCTGACAGCGGTAGAGATAGCCGTTCCAGGAAGCCGGAGCACCTGTAACGGTAAGCTGTGATGTTGAAGCGCCTGAATAATTGGCATTGTTGCTGATGGCGGCATAACCACCTCCATTGTCAACAAACCACTGGTAGGCGGGTGTGGTTCCGCTGGCATCGGCCGAGAATGTTGCGGTGCCGAATTCACAGATTGAACGGGCTGATGGGTTTGTAGTAATCGATGCGGGGTTCACAACAGTAACCGTAGCTGTAGTGGCAGGCGAAGAACAGTTTCCGCTTACAGATATAGCCGAATAGGTGGTATTGGTTGTTGGCTTGGCCCAAACCTGGAATAGGGGAGTTGTTCCGTTGTATGGGGTTGTACCGGCTGCATCAGTGTATAGGGTAGCGGCAGGAGACCATACGGCAGGGTTCGAGGGAACCTGGTCAAATTTGTTATACCGTATTTTGATGGACCAGCGGGTTAGTGTACCCAGATCGCCGGGACCACCGTCGGCCATAGCTAAAATCCAGTCACCGTTCGGTATGGTGAAAAGCGAACTGAATCCTGTTTCAGTGGATACATATCCATTGGGATTTTGAACGTTAGGACCCGAGACCGGAGTATTGAG
>CAZZLI010000025.1:17599-26718 GCA_964655055.1 uncultured Ferruginibacter sp. | reverse complement strand
TCGATACTGGTCACCACTGCACCAACGGGTAGTGCGGGAATTGTCAGCGTTGCTGTTGCACCATCGGCGACATTATCTGGAACAGCAACGGAAATTGTTCCGGAGTTTACGGTTACGCTGTCAGGAACCGGTGTTGTTCCCAGAGTGAACGGATTGATGGTAAGTGCAGTCAGGTTGCCAAGGCATACAGGAGATACGGGGTTGATAACCGGTGCACCGATGCTGGTGGTTTTGGTTACAACCAGTTGGGAACAGGCTCCGGTTCCCGGAGTTACACAACCTCCTTCAGCACGAACAAAATAGGTGGTTGTATTTGCAGGAGAAACGGTAACTGAGGTTCCGGTTCCCACCGAGGTTCCGCCGCAGGAACCCGAGTACCAGGCCCAGCGGGCTGCACCATTGAGTGATCCTCCGGTTACGCGCAGTGTGGCTGATCCGTTTCCGCAGTAGCTTGTATCAGGCGAAAGTGTGGGTAGCGTGGGCAGGATACAGAAAGAGGAAGCGGTAGTGAACATCAGGGTCTGGCATCCTGTTGCTGCTCCTGCTGCATTTTTGGGAACAATCCGGTAGTGGTACATGGTTCCCAGATTCAGATTGGGGCTGAAGGGATAGTTAGTACCGGTCACATTTCCAACAAGTGGTGGAGTGGGAGAAGTTCCAAGATAAACATCATAGGAAGTGGCACCGGAAACAGGCGACCAGCTCAGGCTTCCATTGGGTGCAACGTTGGTAGCATTGTTTGCGGGAGCAAGACCGGTGGCACAGGAAGGCGGTGTTGCAGCGCCTGTGTTATAGTCGATGGTAAAGGGCATGTCAACAGCAACATCAGGTGCTGCAGCAGGATTACCCGCATCAATCAGGGCTGCCCAGGTACCCCCTGTGGCGCCGGTAGCGCCTGTTTTTTGAATGGCGTTATAACCGGGCTGTGTACGCGCGCCAACAATTGTACTGGCAGGTGTGAAATTGCTGGTTAAGGTGCCGGGGTTTGACTGCCACTCAATCCAATAGGTGCCTGCAGGAAGCGAAGCGGAGATGTTAGCTTCCATCTTCCAGATTCTGCGGTTGGTATTGGTGGTTCCGGGCGCAGGAACGGCAGTATTTCCGATACGGTAAAGGAGTGCATCTGAGGAATTACTGAGGCGATTGGTAGTCAGGTCGCCAAATACAATCGTGGTAGCTCCGGCCAGGGGACTGCTGCTGTGGATGCGAACACGCAAATCCGTGAACGGGGATGTTGCACCGGTGTAGTTGGTGGAATAGGCATAGCAGGTGAACTTGGTCACATTCCAGGTTTGCCCGGCGGGAACAGTAAAATCATCCGCAAGGGAGGATCCGTTGGTAATGCTTGCTCCGAAACCCAGATTGGTATTGCTTTCCGTGGTATTGCCGGCATCGTTCTGTAATTCGCTCCAGGTATAGCCCGAGGGAGCTGCCGTACCGTTTTTGGCTGTTGCTCCGGTGGAGAGATTTCCGTTCACATACTGTTGGGCATGAACCCTCGGCATGGAGAACCCTGCAAACAGGCAGAGCAAAAGGGCAAAGCGTACAGTCACCTTAAAACAGGCAGGAGTAGCAGTAGATTGCATAAGTCTTGGTTTAGTTAGTTTTAGTCAAAAAAATAAGAACAGACCCAGCTGCAACGCTGAATTTATCGTTTGTAAAAATAGGGAACTTGGCCTGAATAAGCGAAAATTCTGCGTGATTTTCCCTGTAAAAGGTAAAAACCTGTTCCAGCTGTGGAAAACTAGCTTCTGAGATGGTCTTTTCTGAAGGTAAATCAGTATTTCAGCGTCTCGCCATGTTTTGTACCAGCAAATTGGTTAATCCGTTTTGGTATTGAGCGGCAAGGGGATATGTATGAACAGCAATCTGGTTTATTGATCGCCGCCTCCCTTCTTTTTGACAGGGGGTATGGGTGCCGGAGGGTTCAGTTTGTCGATCAGCGGATCACCATCTGTCGGCTGTATCGGCTTGGGAACCGGGACTTTCCCTTCAGGGGTCACCTGGTTGAAAACTTTCTCAAGATGTACCCATTTGCCGTTTTTCCAGCGGAACCCTTCGTAATCACCATCGGGGATATAGGTCCATTTCTTATGAGGTTCATTGGTTTCCGACTGCAGGTGTTCGGCAATAATCATCTTAAGCTCTTCGTCGTAAGTCAACCTTGCCCCGGCATCTTTTTTGTATTCCATGACGTAACGGCTGCAGGGTAGCTTTGCAGCGGTGTCTTCTTCAAAACTGATCATATTGCCGCCAAAGACGGGCCTCCCTTCAACCCAGCGAAGTACCTCGATGTATTTTCTGTTGCTTCGGATCGTGTTTTCATCATAACCCAGCAGGGTGTAATAAGACTGGTTGGCGTTGCGGTTCATAAGAATCCGGTAATAAACCGCTCCGATCCAGCCGGTATTATCGGCGCTGGTATCCCTGATATTGGAGGTGATATCCGACTTGTCAATCAGCGGAAACAATTTCAATGATCCGTCCTGTGTTCTTACCTGGATGGCACCGTGCTGCCGGCAGAGGTTCTCATTGACAACAAGTTGCCAGGTGAAGATCCGGAAGCTGCTGTCCGGAGAATAAAGCCTTGAAATGGTTTCAAGCGAATCGAAGCTGTAATGGAAGGAGTGGGGTACTTTCAGTGTTCTTACCAGAAGTTTGGTGAAGATGCTGTCGGCCTTGAAGCGGTTCAGTGCCGAAGTGCCCTGGATAATGCTCCTGGCCTGGATTTTCATGCTGTCCTCGGCTATTGCCAGATACCGGAGTTGTTCCTTTGAAAAAGGTTGTGCCTGAGTTGAGGTACAGAAAAGAATGCTGATGATGGGAATGAGCAGACGCTTCATAATCGTAAAAATAGTGCCTGATTCAACGGATAATGCCGTGAATATTTATGGTTCGCGTATAAAATTACTCGAGAAATGCGTAACGGGCAGCGCAAAATTGAAATGGGCTGCTTGATTAACAATTCATTAATCGAGGCTATCCGAAAAAGCCCGCAAATCGTGAAACCGGGCATCGATGAGTCTGGCCAGATCAGCAGCAGGTAATGCATCTGCGATGAACACCGTTTTCATACCCAGGTTTCTGCCGAAACGCATGTCACTCAGGGAATCGCCCACCATCACAGAGGCTGCCCATTCAATGGAGGGGAAGTCCTGCTTCGCTTTCAGACCCATACCCGGATTGGGTTTTCGGTCTGGACTCGTTTCCTCAGTATCCGGACAGTAATAAATCCGGTCGATTCTTCCCCCGGCCTTGTTGATCTCCGCCATCATTTTACCATGGATGGCGGTCAGGCTCTCAGCATTCATCAACCCTTTGCCTATCCCCCGTTGGTTGGTGACGATAAAGATATGTCTGAAATGCAGCACGAGTTTCTTCATCGCCTGAAGAACCCCGTCAATAAAAACAAATTCATCGGGATGGAGGATATAACCCCCTACCTTTCGGACATTGATGACGCCATCCCTGTCCAGAAAAAGCGCACGGTCTTGTGCAGGAAATCCGGATTCGTTATAGTTATTGGGTTCAGTCATGGCTTGCCTTGAGTTCTTCCTGCGCCCGGGCATAGTCTTCAGGTATGCCGATATCGATGAAATACCCATCCTGTACCGTACCGTAAAAATGCTGTTCCTGTACAAGCTTCGAAAGATACTCCTGTTCGAAAGAGAATTTTTCCGGAAAATTATTGGTGAGAAATGATTCCCTGTTGAGGCAATAAACGCCGGCATTGATCAGTCCTTCCGCACAAAAACCCTTTTCACTGAAACGGATGATTCTTCCGTCTTCCTGCAAGGTCACCGTACCATAGCGATCGAAATTCCGCATGGGTTTGAGGCAAAGCGTGCAATCGGAATTTCCGGATTGGTGCAACTGCAACAGGCTATCTGTATCAAACTCAAAAAGGGTATCGCCATTTACAACCAGTACATTTTGCTTCTCTGTTAGACCGCAACATCCCCGGATCGCTCCACCGGTGCCCATCAGTTCTTTCTCGATATGGATCTCGATGTTCAGTTCAGGATATTCCTTCCCGATGAATTCCTGCAACAGTTCATGCCTGTAACCCGCTGCAAGAATGAAATTGTTGATTCCGCAACGCTGAAGATACCCGATAACATAAGCCAGAAAAGGCTTTCCGGCAACAGGCGCCAGGCACTTGGGCAGATCGGCCACAGCACTGCGTAAGCGGGTGCCTAATCCTCCGGCCAGGATGATGGCGGGAAGATCAATCGGGGTATTGCCGGCAGGTTGTGTATGGGTTGTGTTGGGCAGCAAAGCCGGGGTTTAGATAATCAACGATGGCGATTCAGGATTTTTGTTCTTCAAAATACCTTTTCTCGGTGAGTTCGCAGAGGATATGTCCCGCAAGCATATGGCATTCCTGAATGCGGGGCGTATCGGTAGACGGAACATTGATGAGGTATTCGCAGAGCGTTTTCATTTCTCCGCCATCGGCTCCCGTAAATCCGATGGTTGTCATTTTTTTTTCAGTTGCGGCTTTCAGTGCCTTGCAGATGTTGGGGCTGTTGCCGGAAGTACTTAGCCCGATCAGCACATCGCCGGGGTTTCCGGTTCCTTCAACCAGTCTTGCGTAAACATGTTCATATCCGTAATCGTTGGCTACCGCTGTAAGGTAGGAACTGTTGCAATGCAGGGCCTCTGCAGGAAGCGCCCTGCGGTTCAGATAAAACCTTCCGCTGAATTCGGCGGCCAGATGTTGCGCATCGGCAGCACTGCCGCCATTTCCGCAGAACAGCACCTTGTTGCCGTTTCTGAATGCCCGGGTAAGCAGCTCCGCACAGGCGGCAAGGGTATCCAGCAATTGATCCTGCCGGAGCATCTCTTCTTTGGCAGCGATGGATTCCCTGATGCGCCGGATAATGGTTTCTTTCATGGTTTAGGTTTCGGTCAGGCAGCGGTCCAGGTGGTCAGTCCCTCCTGGGTGAAGGAATAATTTTTAATGGCGCCTCCTTGTTGGAGCAGTCCCTCGGCCACGGCGAAGCGGGTATTTTTCGGGCAATAGAAAATCATGAATCCACCGCCTCCTGCGCCGCTGATTTTTCCTCCCGTGGCACCCGCTTGCATGGCCAGTTCGTAAAGGGATTCGATGCGCGCATTGCTGATATGCTGCGCCATATTCCGTTTTTGCCGGAACCCGAAATCAAGAATGGCGCCGAATTCATCGAGCTTGCCTTTGAGCAGGGCCTCCTTGAGCATGCGCGCCTGTTCTTTCAGCTGATGCATGGCCTCAATGCTTTTTTCATTCCTTTCATTCACATTTTTAACCTGCTCGTTGATGATGGCGGCGCTTTCCCGCGAGGTATCGGTGAAATAAAGCAGGAGGTTGTTCTCCAGCTCATGCAGGTATTCGGAGCGGATGCGCAGCGGATTCACAATCACCTTGTCACCCGAATAGAATTCCATGAAATTGACACCGCCGAATGTGGCGGCATACTGGTCCTGTTTTCCTCCGGCAAGGGCCAGGTCTTCCCGTTCAATCGAATAAGCCAGATGGGCGATGTCATAATCGCCCAGGGGAAGTTTCAGCATTTCGGCAAAGGCTCCGAGAACGGCCACTACAAGTGTTGATGAAGTGCCCAGGCCCGATCCTGCGGGTGCATCCACATATGAACTGATGCGCAGCCCCCTGGGTGTGAATGGGAAATCGTTCTGGATGCGGTTGTACACTCCTTTGAGCAGGTCGAGGGTTCCGTTGATCGGAAGGCGGTTGGTCAGCGGATGAACTTCCTGTTCCTTCCGGTCCATGGCAGACAACACGATGCGGTCTTCATCCAGCATCTCGATGCTCGCATAGGCCGAGAGCGAGATGGTTGCATTCAGGATAGCCCCTCCGAACGTATCGCTGTATGGGCTGACATCGGTTCCGCCTCCTGCCAATCCGATCCGGAGCGGTGCCCTGCTTCGGTAAATCATACATGCAAAATAGTTTTTTGAGGCGAATAAGCGGAAGCGGTTCCGGTGAATTTTTTACGCAGAACTTTTTTAGCGCCGTTGTGCGAGTTCAATCACGGCTTCGGTGATGTTGTTCCAGCTGTATTTCTTTTTCTCTTCGCGGAGCGCCGGCAAGAATCGTTCAGCGCCATGCTGCAGCCAATCGAGAATTTTTTCTGCAACCGATCCGGCTTCAGGTTCGGCAACCAGTCCGACTTTTCCCTCAGGTACCAGATCGGGAAGTCCGCCGACACGGGTCACAATCATCGGTACTTCAAAATGGTAGGCGAGGGGCGTGACTCCGCTTTGTGTGGCGCTCCGGTAAGGCTGTATCACCATATCGGCTGCGGAAAGGTAAAATCGTACCTCATTGTCGGGAATGAAATCGGTTCTCAGGATCAGCCGATCTTCAATGCCCAGTTTTTTTATCTGTTCCGTGTAGGGGCTGCTATCCTCATAATATTCTCCGGCCACCAGCAGTTTGAAGGGTTGCCCGTATTTTTCTTTTACGATGCGGATGGCATCAAACAGGATGTCGAGCCCTTTGTATTTCCGGATAAATCCGAAGAAAAGCAGAAGCGGAATTTCTTCGTCGATGCCCAGTTTTTTTCGGGCTTCCGCCTTGGGTACCATAGCGCCGAAATTATCGTATAGCGGATGAAGCACAAAGCGGGCAGGCATGTTCGGTGCCAGGCTACGGAGATCGCCCAGCACTTTTTCGCTCATGGTAATGCAGGCATCCACCGGTTTCAGGAAATAGCGTGTGAAGGGCCCGTCTCCCGGTCGCTTTTCATGCGGTATGATGTTGTCGGCAATGCATACGATGCGGGTATGCCTGTTTTTTTTCACCCGGCGCAAAATCGTGCCCAGGCAGGGGCCCATAAACGGAAGCCAGAAGCGCACCACGATGATATCGGGTCGTGTTTGTGCCAGTTGCCTTCCAATGCGGATCCAGTTCAGCGGATTGACCGAATTGATGCATACATTGATCTTCAGATCTTCCGGCGGTGGACCTGAGGCGTACTGGGTAGTTCCCGGAAACAGGAATCCGGGATATTGCAGGGAGAAGGTGTGGATGGAAGCATAATGTCCTTGCTCGTTGAATGCGCGGGCCAGTCGTTCGTTATAGGAAGCCAGTCCGCCCCGAAGCGGATGAGCAGGACCGATGATAACGACAGAAAGACTCAAGGTTCAAAAAGTATTACGATTCAACAGGATTCACCGTCCGATGCGTTTATCGATCAGGTAGAAATTCCTGTCGCTGGAATTGCGTGCGATTATCTCTCCGAGGAAGCCGGCTAGGAAGAGTTGGGTGCCGATCACCAGCGAAATCAGTCCAACATAAAACAGGGGCCTGTCGGTCATGCTGAATACATCGAAAAAGATTTTCTGGATAAACAGGAAGATCCAGATGCAGATGCCGATGAAGAACACCACGCTGCCCCAGAGGCCGAAGAAATGCATCGGCTTTTTTCCGAACTTCCCGATGAACATGATTGAAAACAGGTCGAGGAATCCGTTGACGAAGCGGTTCCAGCCGAATTTGGTAGTGCCGTATTTTCGGGGCCGGTGCTCCACCACTTTCTCGCCAATGTTCGAAAGCCCCGCCCACTTGCTCAACAGCGGAATATAGCGGTGCATCTCGCCGTACACTTCAATGCTTTTGACCACGTTGCTCCGGTAGGCCTTGAGCCCGCAGTTGAAGTCGTGCAGTTTGATACCGCTCACCCGGCTTGCCGTGCTGTTGAAGAGTTTGGAGGGCAGGTTCTTGGTAAGTTTGTTGTCGTACCGTTTTTTCTTCCATCCGCTGACCATATCATATCCCCCTTCGGAAATCATGCGGTAGAGTTCCGGAATTTCATCAGGGCTGTCCTGCATGTCGGCATCCATGGTGATCACCACCTTGCCCTGCGCGGCTTTGAATCCCTCGTTCAGTGCGGCGCTTTTGCCGTAGTTGCGCTGGAACCGGATACCGCTGATGCGGGGATTTCTCGCATGCAAAGATTCGATGACCGCCCAGGACTTGTCGGTGCTGCCGTCGTCAATCAGGATCATTTCATAATCGTAACGGTGCTCCGTTACGACACGCGTGATCCAGTCGGTAAGCTCAGGCAGACTCTCATCTTCGTTGTATAGGGGAATGACGATCGAAAGGTCCATGGACTTTTTTTAGGTTGTTTTTTTGTACGGGCTTTCCCGGGCAAAAGTCGCATTACTGTTGGCTTTGTTGGTCAGCTTGATGAACAGTCCAATCAGCAGGGTAAACAAGGCGCCGGTGGACAAATATCCGAATATGGCCATTGAAAGCATCATGATGTCAAAGTATTTTATGGCGCCGTTCAGATTTTTTTCCGCCTCCGCAGGGGTGAGGTCGGGTTGTTTGGTCATTTCGTTCCGGTAACTGTCCATCGCCTGCTGTTTGATTTCGGGTTTGAAGCGCAGGAAGGCGAAGGTGAAAGCCACCATCAGCAGGGTGACCAGGATAAAGCACCGGAAACCGCTTGTGAACAATTGCCCGAAGCTCAGGTTGAATTGGTTTGCCTTCGCATGGGGAATCATGGTCCAGCCGATGCCTGCCGCATAAATCAGGTAAGCGATATATTGCCAGTTGCCCGGCTCGCTCTTTAGCCGGTAATCGATGAGCAGTGCCGTGGCCATCATTGCTGCGGCGGTAATCAGGGCTTTGGCCATGGGTGTTCGGATCATGGGGCTTCGTTGAGCAGGATGCGGTTTTCGTTGATGATGCCCAGCACTTTTCCTTTCAGTTGTTTGCCGATAAACGGACTGTTCGCTGATGCGGACCGGATCATTGCTTCGGAAAAGGTATAGGTTGCAGATGGATTGAACAGACTGAGGCAGGCCGGTGTGCCTTCGCTGATCGGGTGCCGGGGAATGCCGAAAAGTTTTGCAGGAATAGTCGTCAATTTTTCAATTAGCTGTTCGATGCTCCAGTTTTCTTCCAGCAAGCTCCATAAGGCACCGAAACAAGCTTCCAGGGTGGATGCACCAAAAAGAGCCTGCGGGAATTCACAGATTTTTTCGTCGGTACTTAGCGGCCGGTGAAGGCTGGCGAAACAATCTACGGTTCCGTCCAGTAGGGCTTGCAGCAGCAACGCTTTATCGCCTGCTGTGCGCAGAGGCGGCATGAGTTTCAGCCGGGTATC
>CAZZLI010000025.1:0-17499 GCA_964655055.1 uncultured Ferruginibacter sp. | reverse complement strand
TTGCCGCCGATACTCTTGTCGTCTGGTAATTGCAGCACCATTCCGTTGAACGACTGCACATACTGCAGGGCCTTCATCATAACACCGCTTTGCTGCACGGGCCGGTAACCGTCGCTGAATGCCAGGGCTCCCGCCCGCTGCATATCGTAGAGTTCGGCAAGTTCTTTCCCCTCGGTATTTTTTGTGAGCGCTCCAACCGGATGAATGCGGACTCCGGTTCCGGCGGCATTGCGTTTGAGATATTCAACCTGTGCCCTGTTATGTGTTGGCGGTTGGGTGTTGGGCAGCAATAACAGGTCAGTGAATCCTCCGGCAGCCGCAGCACGGCAACCTGAGCTCAGGGTTTCGCGGTACTCGAAGCCCGGTTCTCCGAAAGAGCAGGCAACATCAATCCAGCCGGGGCTTATGTGTAGTCCGGGGTAATCGATTCCTGTGGCGGGATTTTCTATTGAAATCTCCGGGGCGATTCGGACAATCTGTCCATTTTCGATAAGGATATCGGTGACAGAGCCGTTGTGCGGCGAAAGGCTGTCAACGATGGTGGCTTTCCTGAGTAATACCTTCATGCCCTGAGGATTGCGCTAAATTAGTCAAAAAGCCTTTACACGGCTGTGGAATTCGTGCTGCAGGCCGAAGGGTACTCAATGGAGATCTTGTGCGGCCAACATTGGATATCTTCGCTGCTTCAAAACATTTGAATCATGTTTCCTAAAGTAAATCCCCGGAATACCAGGGCCTGGCAAGAGCTTGAACAGCATGCCGCAGCGATGAAACGCATGCACATGAAGCAACTTTTTGCGGAAGATCCGAAACGGTTCAGCCGGTTTTCGCTTTGCACTCCGGACATCGTTTTCGACTATTCGAAAAACATCATCAACCCGCAAACCATGCAGCTTTTGGGTGAACTGGCTCTTGAGTGCGAAGTTCCCGATGCCATCAAAGCCCAGTTTTCCGGTGAAAAAATCAATCAGACCGAGGGCAGGGCTGTGCTGCATACGGCCCTGAGAAATTTTTCGGGGGAGCCTGTTTTTGTGGATGGCCGGAATGTGATGCCCGATGTGCAGGCCGTGCTCGAACGTATGCGTGCCTGTTGTGATTCGGTTCATTCACAGAGATGGCTGGGCTATACCGGCAAGCCAATAAAAAACATAGTCAATATCGGAATCGGGGGAAGTGATCTTGGTCCGGTTATGGTTACCGAAGCGCTGCGGCCCTACTGGAAGTCAGGAATACAGACCTATTTCGTTAGCAATGTCGATGGCTCGCATATCGCTGAAACGCTGAAACGGGTTGATGCTGAAGAAACCCTTTTCCTGATTGCTTCAAAGACATTCACCACGCAGGAAACCATGGCTAATGCGCATACGGCGCGCGACTGGTTCATTGAACGCTCAGGTGATTTGGCCCATGTTGCCCGGCATTTTCTTGCTCTGAGCACCAATGAGCAGGAGGTGGTCCGCTTCGGAATAGCGCCGGAGAACATGTTTCCCTTCTGGGACTGGGTAGGGGGGCGTTACAGTTTATGGAGCGCTATCGGGTTATCTATCGCGCTGACCATTGGCTATGAGCAATTTGAGCAACTGCTTCGCGGGGCTCACAGTATCGACCGGCATTTTTCAACTGCTCTGCTTCACGAAAATATTCCCGTGGTGATGGCTTTGCTGGGTATCTGGTATGTCAATTTTTTTGGTGCCGCCACCGAAGCGATATTACCCTACGACCAATATCTGCATAGGTTTCCGGCCTATTTCCAGCAGGGGAATATGGAAAGCAACGGGAAGTATGTTGATCGTTCTGGTCAGGTAGTTGGTTATTCCACGGGGCCGGTTATCTGGGGAGAGCCGGGTACCAACGGGCAACATGCGTTTTACCAGCTGATCCATCAGGGCACACAGCTCATTCCCTGCGATTTCATCGCTCCTGCAATCAGCCATAATCCCATAGGCAAGCATCACCTGCTGCTGATGAGCAATTTCTTTGCACAGACGGAAGCATTAATGAACGGCACCGGGCACGAAAATCCTTATCGGGTATTTCCGGGCAACAGGCCCAGCAATACGTTTCTGGTGCGGCAAATCACCCCCTTCAGCCTTGGCGAACTGGTTGCCCTTTACGAGCATAAGATTTTTGTTCAGGGGGTGATCTGGAATATTTTCAGTTTCGACCAGTGGGGTGTAGAGTTGGGAAAGGTCCTGGCCGGTAAAATCCTAACGGAACTGGAAAGCGGGGCCTCTGTGAATGCCCATGATGATTCTACGAACCAATTGATCAACCAGTTCCGGAAGTTCCGTTCCTCCTGACAGTGTCAGCGATAAAGTTCCGTACGTCAAATCGTCAAATTGAATTACATTTGCCACCCGTCAAAAATCGGGACGTAGCGCAGCCCGGTAGCGCACACGTCTGGGGGGCGTGTGGTCGCTGGTTCGAATCCAGTCGTCCCGACAATAAGTATAAGCCCCGGCTTCGGCCGGGGTTTTGCATTGGTGAGCAGCGAAAGCTTGCTTTCAGATGCGAACAAATGCAAAACCAAGAGCGAGTGAAGCGAGCGGGGGCTTATTCTTTTTTAGCCTCCCTAAAAAGGATCACCGAGGGTAATCCTGTCGTCCCGACGAGAGCCTGTCAACGCATCTGCTTTGACAGGCATTTTCTTTTCCGGCAATGGCTGTACGCTGATATTCCCCGATTTTTTTTCGTGAAGCAAAAAGGTTTTCATCCTTTTTGAACCGTTTTTTTCCCATTCTGGCCACTGGTTTTTCGCAAAGGGATTCCATAATGCACTGCTAATTTCCACCCAAAAATACCATGTCAAAAAAGCAAATGCGTCTGCTGGTTGCGTAGCAGAAAATCCTGAACCGGATTTATTATACCGATTGGATATCTGTAATAGACCAATTTCATTGGCCCAAACAGCTATCACATCGGTATTATACGGGAAAATTTTTGGGCTAAAAGTAACTTCACTTTCGTTTTACATCAGGGGTCAGAAGGTGATGCTCGATGAAGATCTTGCCGCACTCTATGGCGTGGAAACCCGCAGGCTGAATGAACAGGTAAAACGAAACAGGAAGCGCTTTCCCAAAGATTTCATGTTCACGGTAAGCAGCAAGGAATTTGAAAACTTGATGTCGCAAAATGTGACTTCAAGTTGGGGAGGTCGCCGCAAACTTCCTTACGCATTCACGGAACAGGGCGTAGCCATGTTGTCCAGCGTACTGAACAGTGATGTTGCCATCGAAGTGAACATCAGGGTGATTCGTGTGTTCACCAAACTCCGCGAGTTCGCACTCACGCACAAGGATATCCTGATCCAGCTTTCCCGGCTTGAAAAGGAAGTGAAGGGGAACAGTCAGGATATCGCAAATATTTTTGCCGTTCTCAGGGAGCTCATTGAAAAACAGTCAAGGGTAGTGCCCCGAAACAGGATCGTATTCAAGCATTACGACTGAAGACGAGGTTCCGGGGGCCTTATGACGGACACTGTGGACAGGAATCAGAATACGGAAAACTTGTGTTTCCCTTCATAATTGACAGGGTAGGAGATAAATACATTTGCTTTACCCACTTTTACCTTGCCTGTCACTTTTACAGTCACTTCCTTGTTCATCAGGGTGTTCCAGCTGTTCTTCAGCAGATTTTTCATATCCAGGTCGATGGCCAGGGGAATCGTGAATTCAGCTTTTTTCGGTATGCTGATCTGGTAGTCTTGTGTGGCTCCCCCGAGGTAGGTGCCGTTGATGGCAATGCTGACCTCCGTTTGCTTCAATTGTAATCCGAAGTTGTTCGGGTTGTAGTACTTCAGGTCCATCTTTACCCTGGAACTCTGGAAGCCCAGTTTTTCAATTTTGAAATTGCTGAAATCGCGGTATTCTATAGCCTTCGGTGTCGAACATGAAGTAAAGAGCAGCAGAAGGAAAATACCTGCAGTAATGTTCCCGGCAAGTGTCAGGCCTCTGTTTTTCGGTGATCGAATTTCGATTTTCGTCATAATTGTAATTTTAAAAAGGCTTATAGCGTCTGAATCTTGCTATTCTATTGTCTTCCGTAAGTAATTAAACATTTTGGCATTAAAATAAATTACATTTAAATTGACAATCAAATTATTATCATTAATATTGAATAAATAAAACGCTATTTACGGAATAAAGTTTCTTTATTTTTTTCTCCAAATGCAGATTTTGGTGTCTATTAAATTATAATCATCTAAATAATTTGATAATCAATTTATTATATCATTTTGCTGTAAAATTATTTCGTTTATAGTGTAAATGAAACTTTGAATAGTGGTCCAAGGTCGGTTCATTGATGCGAGCCTCTCCTCGATTGTATCCGGGTTTAATTTTTTTTGCAAAAACTTGTTATTTGTAGTGTTTTTTTTGCATTCCTCTTTGCAAAAAGGCACCCGCTCCGGCAATTGACCTGATCGGCCCTGGGTTGTATTTTATTTTGCTTATTGTAAATGTGTTTCATCCCAGGGGATCAATTTTTTTTATGCATGTTCCGAGCGAACTCTTTTGACAATTCAGAGGCCATCGCCGCTAAGCCTTTTTATGAGGGTAGATTGTTTAGGTGATTCGCATCGCAAAAGGTACCGAATATGCAGGAGGTAAAAGGACCCCGAAATTTTTTCCGGCTCTTGGATTCTGACAATAAAATAATGCTGCCACTATGGCAGTGAATTAAATTCGTCTTTCTAAAACGGATAGCTTAAGCCTATGGTGAAATTGAAGTTCTCGTACCGCCAGATCCGATACCGTTCATCGTTGATGGTTTTGCCGGGGTTTTGCGGATCAGGAACCATCTCCCCTTTTTTGAACAGGTTGTTGAAGGTGATCTGGGGAATCTGCCAACCATTGTTCGCCGTTAGTTCAGGTCGTTTGAACCGGAACCCAAGGTCGAACCGGAGCAGGAAAAAATCAAAATCCAGCCTGAATCCGGTTCCCAGCGTCAGACCGGTTTGCTTGTAAAGCCGGGAGGGATTCAATGAAAACTGCAGGCTGTCGTACCCACCAGCGGGGTTGGTATTTCTGAAGTTCCAGATATTACCCGCATCGGCGAAAAGTGCTCCCCTTAGGATGATGGAATTGGGCCTGATCTGCATGATATTGTACCGGTATTCGGCATTGAGTTCGAGCCGGACATCACCGGTCCGGTCGTTGAGGGTTCGGCTATAATAAGGAGTAAGCGGTTTGGAGCCCGGGCCAATGCCCCGCTGCGGCCATCCCCGCATACTGTTCGGGCCTCCCCCGAAATACTGTTTGAAAAAGGGTAATGAGGTATCGGTTTTTCCGATGGGAATGCCGAAGCCCGCAAATGCCCGCCAGGCAAACGATGTTTTATCCCAGCGGACGGTATTCACATACTCCACATACCATTTTATGTACTGCCTGAGGTCCCGCTTCAGATTGCCGATCGTATTGATCGGAAGAACGAATAGCAGAGCCCCCGACTCTTCGATGTTCGCCGTGATGCTGTATTGCCTGTTGGGATGCCTGCGGTTCACCACTTTCTGAGTGATGCCCAGGCTTCCGCCGATGATGAGCGAAGTATTGTAGGAGTAGCGCAGGTAAGGGTTCTGGGCAAGGGTACTGTCGAATGCGGGGGTTTTATCGTAGAGGTTCGAATACTCCACATTGATCGGCCTTATGGTCACAATCCGGTTGCGGTTGATATTGAATTCCCAGCCCATACTAATACCCAGCGAAAACATCTTGAACAGATTGATCCGGTTGATATTTCCGATGTTCCCGCTGATAAAGCTCTGGTAGCCGGCCAGTTTGCTTTCATCCAGATAGGAGAGCGGATAAACCAGCTTTGGAATGGATACCGTATTGGTGTAGCTGACTTCGCTCGAACTGATCTGCTGGTCGGTTCCGGAGCGGTTGGCGCTGAGGTTGAATTCATATCCTACCCTGATGGCATGGGTCATCTTCACACCCTGCTTGCCCAGGTTCCTGTTTTGCAATGAAAAGTTTGCAGAAAGCGGAAGCTGGTTACCCGGGTTGCCCACCGTTACGTTGTTGGTATTGCTGTTCACCGAATAACTGGCCTCCACATTCGCTTCAAACCCGAATTTTTTGGCAGGAGTCAGCTGGAGCAGCATATTGACCTTATCCGCACTATCCCGCGTAATGATGCTTACATTCTGCCAGGCCCCCGTTTTGTTGAAGGCCGACATCGTTTTGGCATTGTCAAGGCTGCTGTAAACACTGCCGGGTTTCAAATGCATGTTCCTGAGCAGCAGGTTGTTGCTGAACAGTTTTTGCCGTGTGTAAATGTCATAGCCTTTTAACGTGTCGTGCCGGTATCCTCCGGCTTCGAACTGCTGCCCCTGATAATCGGGATAGACCAAAACCCTGTTGATCGTGTACCTGCGTAATCTCAGGGTATCGGCAGCAGGGTTGACAATCATCGAAAGCCTGATGCCCGGCTTATCGCGTTTCCGGCTCGCCTCTTCCAGCAGGCGCAGGTTTTCGAAAGGATCCTCACCGATTCGGGTGAGCGCTTCAATGGTCGTATCACCTTGCATCACCAGATCGTCTGAAGTGAACTTGTAATAACCGTTGTTACGGAAAAGCTCAACAAGCCTGATGTTTTCAGCCAGAATCCTTTCGCGGGTTACCGGTTGTCCGGTTTTGAGGAAACTGTTTTCAGCATGCGCCAACGCAAGATCCTGCAAGTCGGTCCGGTTCAGTTTGTATGAAAACGTATCTATGCGGGTGACCGGTCCGGTTCTTATATCATATTCCACACTGACCTGGCTGAATTTAGGGCGTACCTGGGTGTCGGCCCTGATACCCACATCGGCGCTGTAATAGCCCAGGTGCAGGAGGGAGGCTTTCATATTCCGGGCCGAGGCATAGGCGTAGGCACTGTCGTAGGGGATGGGTCTTTTCAGGATACTGACGATGAACAGGATATCCTTTTTGACCACTTTGATGCTGTCGTCCAGTTGCCCCATCAGCCTTGCCTTCAGATTGTTGCGTTCCTCGGTAGTGAAATCTCCTCCGATGATGTTGACGGTATTCCTGATCGTGTGGGGCCTGTTTTTTTGGTAATTTCGTGTGATGGTGCAGGAGGACAGCAGAACTGCTGCGGTAAAAACCAGGGAAAAGAATCCGGTTCCGAATCTGTAAACCGCAAACCGGTTGCCGATAGTCATTTTCACGGAAACATGTTGAGCAAAACGCATTTCAGCCGCATTCGGTCATTGCATCTCAAAAAAAACAGGGATGCAGAAGCTGTGTTTATCGCCGAAGGTAGCAAAGTCGTCATGGAATTGCTCCACTCCCGGAAATTTTTGTGTCTGGAACTGATTGCTGTTCCGGACTGGCTTGAATGTCATCCGGAACTTGCATCGCTTGCCCCTTCTGCCCGGATTTCTGCAACAACAGCCGAACAACTCGACTCCCTTTCGTTGCTCAAAAAAAATGAGGAGGTATTAGCGCTTTTCCGTCGACTGCCCCCCGGGGAAAATCCCGCTGCAAAAGGCATCCTTCTGCTTCTCGACGGAATACGCGATCCGGGCAATCTGGGGACCATGATCCGGACTGCGGACTGGTTTGGTCTGCATATGGTGATCTGTTCACCCGATACGGCAGACTGGTATAATCCCAAAGTGGTTCAAAGTGCCATGGGAAGCACGGCTCGTGTTGATGTCCACTATACCAATCTCGTGCAATGGATTGCTGAAAATCCGGAAGTTACGGTACTCGCGGCAGTACCCGGGGGAACACCCTTTCGCGAATTCAAAAAATCGGGAAACCTTGCGCTGCTGATCGGAAGCGAGTCACATGGAATCAGCAGCGAACTTCTCTTGCGGGCATTCGGTACAGCAGGCATACCCGGATCGGGGAATGCCGAATCATTAAACGCAGCCGTGGCAACCGGAATCCTGCTTTCACATCTTGCCGGCTAGGAGTTACCGGAGATCGGTTGTCGGCATCTTATCCAAACTTTAACCCCTGCTTTCCGATTTACTCGGGCAATTTTCTATTTCTTTGCCGGGCACAAAAACTCTCGCATGCGCAAAAAAATCGCCCTGGTCACCGGCGGATATTCCCGCGAATCGGTCATATCCTATAAGTCGGCCGAAACGGTTCAAAACAATCTCGATGAAGATCGCTGGGAACACTATCTCATCGACATTCGGTCCGACGGCTGGTTTTTTCGTTCCTTATCCGGAGCTGAAGTGCCTGTTGATAAGAATGATTTCTCCGTGAATCTCGATGGTCAGAAAATCCGCTTCGATGCTGCACTGATCATCCTGCACGGTACCCCCGGGGAAGATGGAAAGCTGCAAGGGTATTTTGACTGCATCGGATTGCCCTATACATCCTGCGACGCAGCCACCTCCGCGCTTACATTCAATAAGCGATATACGGTTGCGGTAGCGGCTTTCGGGGGCATCCGTGTGGCCCGTTCCCTGCACATTTTCCGGCATAACCCCCTGCAGCCTGAATCCATACTAGAACGGCTTCAACTTCCCCTGTTCGTAAAACCCAACAACGGAGGCAGCAGCATCGGTATGAGCAAGGTCAACCAAGCCTCCGAACTGGCTCCTGCACTCGAAAAAGCTTTTGCCGAAGACGATCAGTTGCTGGTGGAGGAGTTCATCCGCGGCAGGGAATTCACCATTGGTGTTTTCCGGACGGACGGCAAAGTGGTAACGCTGCCCATGACTGAAGTGGTTACCAAAAAGGATTTCTTTGATTACGAAGCCAAGTATCTGGGCGCAAGCGAGGAAATCACGCCGGCTAAGGTTGAGGCTGAAGTGGCCCGGAAAATCAGCGATACCGCAACACTGGCTTATCAGATTTTCAATTGCCGGGGCGTTGTACGCATCGATTTCATTTATGATGCGGAAAAGGGGGAGCCTTTCATGCTTGAAATCAATACAGTACCCGGACAAAGCGATGCGAGTATTGTGCCTCAGCAGGTAAGGGCGATGGGTTGGACGCTGAAGCGGTTTTACAGCGAACTGATTGAAGAATGTCTTGAGCGCGCTACCGCCAAAACCGCCTAAATTCGTATCCACATGTTCACATTCATCACCCGGAAACCTTTTTGGGTCAATTTGCTGGCTGCCGCAGGTCTGGGGCTGCTTCTGATATTTCTGATGCTTCAGCTCCTGGGCTGGATGACGCGCCACGGCGAATACCTTACCGTGCCCAAAGTGAAAGGGAAGGGAACCGCTGAGGCGATCCGCCTTCTCGAAGAGAAAGGTTTCGAAGTGGTCATTCAGGATTCCGTATACACCGATACCCTTGCCCGGGGAACCGTGATCAAGCAATTGCCCGATCCCAATTCTACCGTTAAAATCAACCGGGCCGTTTTTCTTACGGTCAACCGCTATGTGCCGCCGATGATCGTCATGCCCTCGCTGGAAGGTAAGAGCATGAATTTCGCTATCGACCTGCTCAGGCGGAACCATCTGGAACTTGTGGATACCCTGTTCCGGCCCGATTTCATGAAAGGATCCGTTATCGAACAGCAATACCGCGGCGTAAGGATCACCGCAGGAACAAAGCTGCAATGGGGCAGCGGCATCACGCTGATCATAGGGAGCGGCCTGGAGAACGAGGATATGCCGGTACCCGAATTACTCGGCCTCACATTTTCGGAAGCAAAAATGCAACTCGATAGTGTAGGCATCACACTCATACCTGTGCCTGACCTCTCTGTCCGCGATACCCTGTCCGCCTTCATATACAAGCAGAATCCCCCGCGGTACAACGATGAGCATCAATTGAACTACATCAAGCCGGGCATGGTTATGGACCTCTGGCTCTCCCGCGAAATGATTTATCTGAACGATACCACGGCCCTGCCGAATAAAACCAGCAAAGATGAAAACAATAAGTCCAAAGGAACTCAGCGCAAGGATTGAGCAGGGAGATACACCGTTCCTGCTTGATGTCCGTGAGCCCGCAGAGCACGCTGCCTATAACATCGGGGGAAAACACCTTCCACTCGGGAATATCAGTAGCATGCAGATTGAAGAAATCGAGGATTTGAAGGATTCGGAAATCGTGGTATACTGCCGAAGCGGAATGCGCAGCATGCAGGCCTGTATGATGCTGGAAACGGCCGGTTTCAGGAATCTGGCCAATCTTACCGGAGGCATGCTGGCCTGGGAGGAAATGAAAAAAAACAGCTAGTTCCCGATCCTGCCTCCGTGAGATTCCATCGTTTGTTCAATGGGGTTCTTATGATTGTGGAAACCGATTGGCCGGGGTCTTTCCCGGTCGCAAAAAAACAGGCTATATTTGAGTAAACTCTTTTACATGCCGTGCAAGCTGTTGCCTGCCGTGTTCTTTCTCCTATTCCCTGCCGTTTGTTTATTCGCCCAGCACCCGAACCGGATGCAGCAAATCAGCTATGACCTCAGGTCCACACTCGACGACCGGCTGAATGCGCTGGAGGGACAGGTCCGCATCCGTTACAGCAATACATCACCCGACACGCTTCCCTTCATCTGGATCAACGTCTGGCCCAATGCGTTCAAAAACGACCGGACGGCTTTTACCGACCAGTCTCTCGCTTTCGACAGTACGGCATTTTATTTCAGTCGCCCGAACCAGCGGGGGTACATCAACCGTTTACAGTTCACTGTTAACCAGGTGCCGGCCCGCATGGAAGATCATCCCCAGCATCAGGACCTGTTGAAGATCTACCTGCCTGTGCCGCTGCCTCCCGGGGGCTCGTGCACGATCGAGACGCCTTTTTATGTGAAGATACCTGCAAATCGTGCAGGCATCGGGGTTGCAGGCGGCCGTTATACTATGGCGCACTGGTATCCTTCGGTGGCCGTTTACGATGAGAAAGGCTGGCACCCCGCGCCTTTGCTGATGACGGGTAACACGTATCTGCCTTTTGCCGATTTTCGTGTACGCATCAATGTGCCTGCTGCGTATACCGTCGTCGGGTCACTGGCCGATTCCGTGCATGTGGTCTCGGATGAAAAGGCTGCAGCCACTCCGTTAAAATCCTACACCTTCTTCAGTCGCGATGTAACTTCATTTAGCTGGGCCGCTGCAAAAGATTTCCAGCAATTCAGCGACACGATTAGCATGCCCGGAAAAGGCAAACTACATCTTCATGCTTTTGTGCTGCCCGGTGAGGAAAAGAATGCGGCACGCCTTCTGCACGTGTTGCGCAATTCCATGCTGCATCATGTTTCCTTTATCGGCAACTATCCCGGGAATTCTTTTTCACTCGTTTCCACTCCGGTAATGGGTTCAGGTAACTGTGCTTTCCCCGGACTGATCCTGTTTACCGCGTCACGAAATGGTGCAGTCGACAGTATCCGGATTTCCGAATATGCTGCCCGTGCCATGATCAACGCGGTGGTTTCGGTAAATGAGCCGGAAGCGCCCCAAATCGTCAATGGGTTCAGTGCTTTTCTGGCCGGTGTGGGAAAGCCGGAGACCCCGACGATGTTCAGCGATGCCCCCTTCCTGCGTAAACACTCTGGCCGGCTGCCGATCAACCAGCGTCTGTTCGCGGAACAATTCCTGGAAAACGACAGGCGGTTGCCTTCTGCTGACTTTCCTGAGGCTGCTTATTACAGTGTTGGTTCTTATGACGCTTCAACCGCGGTGAAATCCGCACGTTATTGGGAAAATATCGAGATGAAGGAGGGGCCGGGGTTTGCTCAAAAAATGCGCGGGTCTTTTGATCGTGTGCGTATGCGAATTACCGGAGTTGATTTGTTTGAAGAGTACAGCCGCATCGAAGGAGGCAACTCCGGAATCAACGGCAGTTTCACAATAGAACAGGCGCAGGAAGGGGCCGATGTCCTGAAATCGGGCAAGACCGATACCCCGGGTAAAATTGTGACCGAACACATTGTTGGTCCAACTTCGGGTAAGGAAGCATTCCCTTCATCTGGTCGTAACAATCAGGGCGATGTAAATGGGCAAAGAGAAGGAAAGGTTCGGTTTGAACCCTTATTCAATCTTCGTAACCCGAACAATGGCCGCACGTTTTACTACGCACCGGTTGCCGGTTACAATCAATACGATGGTGTTATGCTTGGTGCATTGCTGCATAACCATTCATTGCCCCAAAAAGGATTTCGATTTGCGCTGGCTCCTGTATTCGCATTCGGCAGTACCTCCCTGAATGGTATCGGTGATTTGCGGTACCGGCTGCCCTCGGGTCCGGGAGGGCGACACTGGGAGTTTTCCCTGACCGGTGCCGGTTTTCACGGCGATGCGTTTACCGATTCCTCCGGAAAGATGACCCGGCTTCGGTTCAGCAGACTTGTGCCTTCCGTCCGCTATGTTTTTGGCCGCACACTTAGCGGTAATCCGGCTACGGTATGGCTGCAGTGGAAGACCTTCCTGATCGGTGAGCAGAGCGTGGATTTCAATCGCGATACGGTCAATAACCTTGATCTGATCAGTTACCCTACCCGCAGCCGTTATGTCAACCGTCTTGAACTGGTCATTGAAAACAGGCGTGCCCTCTATCCGTTCCGTTATGCCTTGCAGGCCGATCAGGGCAGCCGTTTTCTGCGTCTGGCCTTCACAGGAAATTATTTTTTCAATTATGCGGCGGGGGATGGGTTGCGCCTCCGTTGCTTTGCCGGCAAGTTTTTTCATCTGGGTTCAAAAACCCTGCTGGAGCGTCTTGAAACCGATTTCTATCAACTCAATATGACCGGTCCACGCGGTTATGAGGATTACACTTACGAAAATTATTTTGTCGGACGCGGGGCGTTTGAAGGCTATGCTGCGCAACAGATCATGAACCGTGACGGATTTTTCAAAGTGCGCACCGATCTGCTCAGCGATAAGGTTGGCAAGTCGGACAATTGGCTGGCCGCACTGAATCTGGTAACGCCACTGCCCCGATCGGTAAATCCGCTTTCCGTTCTTCCCGTCAAGATTCCGCTGCGCCTGTTTTTGGATGTTGGCACTTCTGCCGAAAACTGGAGAAGCGATGCTACCACCGGGCGCTTTTTGTTTGATGCCGGTCTTCAGGTTTCGCTGTTTCGCGATGTGCTGAACATTTACATGCCCCTGCTGTACAGCAAGGTGTACCGCGATTATTTCAAGTCTACCATTCCTAGTCCGCGTTTTCTCAGGAACATTTCTTTCAGCATTGATCTGCAGCGGCTGAATACCGGCGTGCTTCCACCTCCATTTTCGTTTTGATTTTGCCAATACAGTATCTGACATATAGCAGCATCGACCGACAAAAGTGGGATGCCTGTATTGCCCGGGCTACCAATGGGTTGCTCTATGCATCTTTTTTTTATCTGGATGCGATGGCCGGTAACTGGGATGCCCTGGTAGAGGACGACTATGCTTTTGTGATGCCGCTTTGCCATCGCCGCAAGTTTGGTATCCATTATCTCTATCAGCCGCCTTTTACAGCGCATCTGGGTGTTTTCGGAACACATCCGGATGCCGACAGGGTTCAACGTTTTTTGAAACATGTACCTGCGCGGTTCCGGTATTGGGACATCTGCCTCAATTGGGAGAATATTGTTGTTTCCTCGGAGTACACTATTCAGCTTCGGACAAACCATGTGTTGCCACTGCATCTTCCGTACAAAGAAATTGAATCGGGTTATCGCGAACATATCCGCAGAAACATCCGCAAGGCGATGACGCTGCGATGCCGGGTGCGGCAAGACCTGACAGTTCATGAAGCCCTGGATTTATATCAAAAGCAGGATCGGTCGGGGAAACGGGAATCCGGGGAGGATATGAAAAAATTCACCGGACTCTGTACACGGATGTTGGCAGAAGGTCGGGCATGGGTTTATGGTGTGGAGAACGGAAACGGGCAACTGCTTGCTGCAGCGGTTTTTTTTATTGGATTCGGCCGCGCATACTACATCATGGCTGCCAATTCTCGGGAAGGATTTGAATCCGGTGCTTCACAACTTTTACTGGATGATTTCATCCGGCAACATTCCGGTGAGTCGCTGCTGCTTGATTTTGAAGGTAGTGATGTACCCGGCGTAGCTTTTTTCTACAGCAGTTTCGGTGCCCGTGAGGAAAAATATCCGGCATTACTACTGAACCGTCTGCCCCGATTCTTGCGGTGGCTGAAGAAATTACCTGCGGAATAATTTGACGGTCAGGATGATCAGCCCGATCAGGAAGAGGAAAATCGATATACGGTTGATGCCGTGCATGTAACGCACCCAGCTGGTTTGCGGAGCGCCCGGGTCCTTCTTTCTGAGAAAAAGGTATTCGCCGATCTGGTTCCAGAATCCCATAGCATTTTTTTTGTACAACAACCGTTCTTCCTGTTTTGTTGCAGGCAGCTGCATCATGATCCACTATCTGCCGGCTCCTGCTTTCCCGGTAGAAAATCCGTTTTTCAGGATGTTCAGGGTTTCACGGCCTGAGCCGGCTATGGAAATATAGTTGAGCGGAAACTCCAGCAGCACATGCGAAAAACTCAGGAAGAACAGCCATTGCAGGCCAATGGCATAATCGTAGGCATATAGGGCAAGTGATGCGACCCACAACACCACGACAGCTATTAGGCGTTTCCGGGGAACCTGATGCCATTTGATCACTTCCGTTTTGCTGAACCAGTTCAGATAGTGGTAGAGGTAGGCAAAGGCGATAAAGCGCATCAGCAGGATGCCCGTCTGGCTGTGGTACACGAACCCGATCCATTGCTGGTCCCTGGACATTGCGGCATCCGCGTTGGCACGGAAATCGAAGAAGCGGTTGAGTATGCTCTGGCTCAGGCTGAAAAACCCATCGTTGCTTTGCGGCGTACCGAAGGCGTTGATGCCGTAATCGGAAACCTTGATGAACGGGTTATTCCGGAAAAGGGCTACGAGCAGGATCGGGCAAACGATGAAAACGAGCATTGATATCATTCCTGAACGGCTTCGGTTTTTCAGCGCTCCGAAGAGGATGAAAAAACCGGTGAATACATAAACATGGATCAATGTGGGAATGAAGGAGGAGAGCACATAAAGCAGGGTCGAATCTTTCCGGCTCATATTGCCGTTATCATCAATTTCCGGCCTGAGCCAGTTGTTCAGGAAGGCGAACAGGAAAAAAAGGGCCACCAGCTTGGCAGCGGTATTTTTCACAAACGCCATGATGGCCGCTCCAAGAAAGGCGAGTAGCAGGAACTTTTCATAGATATTGAGCCGGATCGACAGGGACAGGGCCTGTTCTTCATCGCTGTAGGGCCAGATCCGGTAACGGTAACCGAGATAGTCCCAGGTGATGATGAGTCCGATGCATACAAGGATCAGGTAATCATATTTCCCCTTCGAAAAATACCGGCGGTCGTGCAGCCAGCTGATTTCGGTGAGATAATGCAAAGGTCCCAGCACCGCATAAGCGAACAGGAACACCTCGAAAGGCATGATGAAGGCGGCGGCACAGCTGAGCAGCATCAGGCCGATGTTTACCAGATTGATCCGGTCGTCGTTGGTGCGTATCATGGAATGAGTTGACGGGTTTGAATTCCGGGAACTCAGCATTGATTTGCTTTTCAACTCATGGGTATCTCCTGGAAAAGCTTTGCTGAAGAAGTCACCGGAGTTCCAATGCTCAAAGGTAATCAGCGCCGGTCAAAGCCCGATGCGTTGAGGCAGGATTAGGAATCGGAGCCAGGTCAGGTGGTTTGGAAGCTTTCCTGAATCTTTCGGGTCAGGCCGGTATTGATCATTTTCTCCGCTTTGAGGATCATGTTGCAGAATGCGGTGGCGTGCGAAATGCCATGACCGATGATGACGGGCCTGGCCACACCCAGAACGGGAACCCCACCATAGGCCTCAAAGTTGAACCGCTCGAAGTGCTCATCGTTTATGCCCCGGCGCTTCGTAATATCATAGATGCTTTCAGCCATTTTCAGGACTACATTTCCGGTAAAGCCTTCGCAGACCATCACATCCGCCTTGTCCAGGAGGATGTCGCGGCCTTCGATATTTCCGACAAACCGGATATTCGGCTCCGCCTTGAGCAGGGGATAGGCGCCTTGGGCCAGCAGATTTCCCTTGCCTTCTTCCTCACCGATATTGACCAGGCCTACTCTCGGATCTTTAATGTCGAGGATGTATTCGGCAAAAAGAGAACCCAGCAGTGCGAACTGGAGCAGGTTTTCAGGTTTGCAGTCGGCATTGATTCCGGCATCAAGCAGAATGCCCAGTTTACCATTCTCCCGGGGCATGTATGCGCCGATGGTGGGCCGGCTTACCCCTTCGATGGCTTTGATGCTGAAAAGGGCGCCTACCATCATGGCACCTGTATTGCCTGCACTGATGAAGGCATCCGTTTTTCCGGAGGCCAGCAGATTGAAACCTATGGCGATGGAGGAGCTGGTTTTTTCCCTGAGCGCTTTTGTAGGATGTTCGTGCATCCCGATGATCTCGGGGGCATGAACGATTGTGAGTGAAATGTCCTTCAGATTTTCAGCTTCGAGAAAAGTCCTGATAAGTGGCTCATCACCAATCAGGGTGAGGGGTGCGGGCGACGACGAGCTTGAAGCATAGAGGGCTATGCCTTTCACGGCCTCCTCCGGTGCGTAATCACCGCCCATCATGTCGATGCCAATGTTCATGTCGTTGGAGCGGAACGTAGTCAGAAGGAACCGGAATCAAGGTCCCGGTTCGTCAAAAGGGGGATCAGGCTTTCAGCGGCGCTTTTTCAGCAACCAGTTTGCCTTTATAATACAGTTTTCCTTCGCTGACATGGGCGCGGTGACGCACGTGCATCATGCCGGTTGACGCATCCGTCGACAAAGTGGTTGCCGTGGCTTTGTAGTGGGTCCTTCTTTTGGCGCTGCGTTGCTGTGAGTGGCGCCGTTTCGGATTGGGCATACAATGAGTTTTTTAATGTTTACCGGTATTCAGTCCTTATTTTTAAATTGGTCAAGCCCTTTCCAGAGCCCGTCGATGCCGTTCTGTCCGGCCCGATTTTCCATTTCCCTGATTTTGTGCAGCACATCCTTGTTGCATTTGGGCCCGCCAATCTCCTCGTCGCTGCATTTTTTTTGCATGGGAACGCTCAGGCAGATGAACTCATAAATCCAATCGTTGAGATAGAGATGGCTTTCCGTGCGTGAAATGTAGTACACATCGGGATCATCCTCTTTCTCGTTCATCAGTTCGGGTTCGTCCACCATTTTCACCACCATGTTGAACTCATCCCAGAGGTCCATGGGAATGGTGTTCCCACAGCGGTCGCAAACCACTTCCACGGTACCGCCGATTTCGAATTTGAGCAGCATGAAGCCGCTCTTTTTGTCGAGCTGCAACTTTACCGTGGCATGACAGTTGTTGAAATCACGTTCCACACCCTCCGGGAAAAAACTGTCGTCGATTTCATAGGCGAATTCGTGGATTCCGGGCTTCAGGCTGACAAACGCTATCTCTATCGGTCTCTTCTTCGCCATAACCGCCTTTTTGGAGGACGGCAAAGGTAGGGTAAAATGCTGAAAACGGGCTATTTTTAATCAGTATGGACCCAGGGGTCACCCCTGATTTTACCACTCCTGCAGCTTTTTACC
>CAZZLI010000024.1:0-29883 GCA_964655055.1 uncultured Ferruginibacter sp. | reverse complement strand
AATGTGACTTTACTTTTAGCCCAAAAATTTCCCCGTATAATACCGATATGATAGCTGATTGAGCCAATGAAATTGGCGTATTACAGATATCCAATCGGTATTGCCTATTTTTACGCCCGCTTTTAATGCAGCAACAACCCCTCAATTCAACAAAAAAAATAAACAATGAGAAAAACAATTGCCACCCTCGCCCTGCTTGCCCTTGCCTATCTTCCCTCAACCCAAGCGCAGGTGAAAATGCCTGCCCCCTCTCCTGTTCAAACCATCCGTCAGGATTTCGGTATGGGGCGTGTTGAACTCACTTATTCCCGTCCCTCGGCGCGCGGAAGAAAAGTGTTTGGCGACCTGGTACCTTACGGAAAACTCTGGCGCACGGGAGCCAACGCTCCGGTAAAAATCGTTTTCACCGAGCCGGTGACCATCTGTGAAAAGAAAGTGGATACAGGCACCTATGTGCTCTACACCATTCCGGGAGAAGAAAGCTGGGTGGTCATTCTGAACAAAGGACTGAATAACTGGGGCGTTGACGGTTACAAGGAAACCGAGGATGTGGCCCGCTGCACGGTACCGACTATAGCCCTCAAGCAGCCAGTAGAAACTTTCACCATGCAGTTCGGCCAGATCAAGCCGGAAAGCTGCACGCTCGACATGATGTGGGAAAAGCGTGGCATTTCGCTTCCCATCGGCACAAATATCAAGGATAAACTGCGCGCCCAGATTGAATCAGCCATGACCGGCGATAAAAAACCTTACTGGCAGGCTGCTCAGTTTTACAATGAATACGACAAGAACCTGCCCAAGGCGCTTGAAAATGTGAGCAAGGCTGTTGAAGCCAACCCCAAAGCCTACTGGATCGTTCTGTACAAAGCGAGAATCCAGAAAGAGATGGGTGATGTAGCCGGCGCCATTGAAAGCGCCAACGCCTCAAGAGCCCTGGCCAAAGAAGAAGGCAATGACGATTATGTGAAACTGAACGATGATCTGCTGAAGGAGCTCAGGAAAATGAAATAATTGTATTGACAAATTGATTTTTGTCTGAACGATTATTAATTGATTACATGAAGACCATATTATAAAACCGGGCCTTGGCCCGGTTTTTTTTGGAGATATTTTCTGAATCAGGATTCACAGGATTCCGGGATTACCTTGATCTTTTGAGTTTGCTGAATTCATGGAAGACCCTCAAGAAATCAGTATCTCCCTTGCGACTTGATTTTTCTTCATTTGCGCCTTTGCGTGAAACAAAACGTGACATGGCGGCTCGGGTCAGTAGACCTGCGCCGGAGAGCGTTAGCATTCCTCCTTGCGGCCTGCACCCACAAGAAAGCCCCCGCAGAACGGGGGCGTTTCAAACACAAACTACTAAAGCGCCAAACAACAGGTAATCCGGAAATCAGTCGGGCTTCTTTCCGTCAAGAAATTGATTGATCTTGGATAGTGTTGAATCATCTCCCGCATCGCTCTTGACCGTATAGTTGCTGTAAAAGGTTTCCACATCGGCCAGTGAATTGTGCAGTTCCATATTCCTGCGCATGTAGGCGGGTATGGTTTCGAAATCGCTGTTGGGATCATTGCTGTTGACATTGAACGAGAGGTTCCTCAAACGGGCGATACGCTCGGCTGCCCGCTTCTTCAACACATCTTCACTTTCATCACCAAGCGCATGATCTTCAACCACTGGCATCACCAACGATACGGGTTCAATTTCACGAGCGTTTTCCGCAACCACAGGCTCTTCCGTCCGTTCTACGATCTGCATGTCGGAGAAACCTTCATCTGCTGCTGTGGTATCCTTAATCTGCAGGACCAGATTGCGCTGTTCTTCACCACGAACCGGTTCGTGGTCCTGATTCTCGGCGGCAACCTCCTTTGGCTTGGCCAGATATCCGCCCACTACCGAGGGAAGAGTAACAGGGGTTTCCGGAGTTTCGGAAGAAGTGGATTCTTTCATGCTTTCAGCGGCATCCGACTTTTCTTTCTCCTTTACCGGTAAAACAGCCTGCGGCACGTCGAATGGCACAACAGGAACCTGATCTGCTGCGGAAGAAATCTCCACAAATACCGGGGCATCATCAGGTAAGGTCGGTACGGAAACTTCCGCCAACGGTTCAACGTTTACCGGTTCGGATGCCAGAGGCACAGCGGTCTCTTCAGCCAGTTGAAACACAATCTTCGCATCCGGATCTACTTCCGCTGTTTGCCCGGCAACGACGGGTTCCGGAGTGGTCTCCACAACAGGCTCTACCTCGGGTTCGGCAGGCTTCATCACGGGCTGCAACACAGCATCTGTCGATTTTTCCGGTATTTCGAGTTTCATCACAATCTTTTCATCATCGGGATTTTTAGCGGCCAGCAGATCGCCCGCAAAGGGATCCTTGTTCTGGAATCCGGTGGCGATGATGGTAATCCCGATCTGATCGCCCAGTGTATTATCGTATCCCATACCGATGATCACATCGCTGTCCTCGCCGGCACGGCTGATCACATAAGCCTGGATCACCTCCACTTCATCCATGGTGAATTCATGTTCACCTTCGGCAGAATTGATGTTGATCAGGATCCAGCGGGCACCGCGGATATCGCTGTCATTAAGCAGCGGTGAGTTGAGTGCATGTTCGATGGCCAGTTGGGCACGGTTCTCGCCGCTTCCGTAAGCGTTACCCAGAATGGCGGAACCACCCTGGCGCATCACGGTGCACACATCCGCAAAGTCCACATTGATCTGTCCGGTACTGTTGATTACATCGGTGATGCATTTTGCCGCAGTAGCCAGTACATTATCGGCTTTGGAAAAAGCCTCCTTCATTTTCAGATTGCCGAACTGATGGCGAAGCTTGTCGTTGCTGATCACAAGCAGGGTATCCACATGCTGCTTAAGCAGGTCAATGCCTTCCCGCGCCTGTAACAACCGCTTCTTACCCTCGTAAGCGAAAGGCGTGGTAACGATACCCACGGTGAGAATACCCAGGTCTTTACAGATCTTGGCCAGAATGGGAGCTCCTCCCGTACCGGTACCACCACCCATACCAGCGGTAATGAAAGCCATTTTGGTATTGACCTCAAGTATGCGCTTGATTTCTTCAAGACTTTCTTCAGTGGCCTGCCGGCCGATTTCGGGATTGGCGCCCGCACCAAGTCCCTGGGTAAGATGCGGCCCGAGCTGGATCTTGTTCGGCACCTTGCTTTGCGAAATGGCCTGGGCATCGGTATTGCAGATGATGAAGTTCACGCCCTCGATGTTCTGGCCATACATGTAGTTGACGGCATTGCTTCCGCCACCGCCCACACCAATCACCTTGATGATGGAGGACTGTTCCTGAGGCAAATCAAATTGTATCATAGTTTTTTTTTTGCAGCACCCGGAATTCCGGAGTAACGCGTTAGTAATGGGTTAGCAGTCAGTTAATGAACAAGCCGTTTTCGAAGGGTACGGATCAAAAACATCAACCCAGACGGGTATCGCCTTCCTCGCGGAACAGGTCAATCAACCCGTTCTTGAAGGAATCCATGAAATCTTTTAGTGATTTGCGTGAACCGGCAGGCTGGGCGCCCTCAGTCTGTATCCTGGTTTCGGCCAAAGCTCCTGTTTCAAGAACAGGCTCGGAAACCCCTGTTTCCTGCAGTGCCTGGGGAACTTCGATCTGCTTAAAGGTTTCAGCGAACTTCCTGTTCTTGTTTTCATAATCGTTATAGCCCTTGAGGATCAGACCGATACAGGTGCTATACATGGGCTTGGCCAGCTCTTCTATATGGCCGCTGCTGAGGTGTTCATTGGGATAACCGATGCGGGCATTGAGTCCGGTCACATATTCGGTGAGCTGCAGCAGATGTTTCAGTTGCGAGCCACCGCCGGTAAGGATAATTCCTCCGTTCAGCAGACGGTTATCAAGTCCGGCCTGCTTGAGGTGGAAAGCCACGAACTCCATGATTTCACTCATACGCGCCTGTATGATTCCGGCAAGGTTCTTCACTGCGATTTCCTTGGGCTGCATGCCGCGTAAGCCGGGTATGGTGATGAAGGTGTTGGCCCGAGCCTCGTTGCTGAGTGCGCTGCCGAACTGCACCTTCATCTGCTCGGCCTGTGTGCGCAACACACTCAGACCGTTCTTGATATCGGCGGTGATGTTCTCGCCGCCGAAGGGAATCACCGCGGTATGCCGCAGGATGCCTTCATAAAAAACGGCCAGGTCGGTGGTACCGCCACCGATGTCCACAATGGCGACTCCGGCCTCAAGATCCTGCTCACACATGACGGCCGCGGCCGAGGCAAGCGGTTGCAACACCAGGTCGATGGTCCGCAGGCCCGAACGGTCGACACTGCGGTTGATGTTGCGGATGGCGTTCTTGTCGCCGGTGATGATGTGGAAGTTGGCACCCATCTTCACCCCGGTGTAACCTACAGGATTGGGAATGTTCTGCAGGTTATCGACCGTGAATTCCTGGGGAATCACGTCAATGATCTGATCGCCGGCAGGAATATAGGTGCGGTACTGCTCGGAAACCAGGCGATCCACTTCTTCCTTGTTGATGATTTCCTCATTGTCGAGGCGCACGATGTCGCCCCGCGTCTGCAGGCTTTTGATGTGCTGTCCGGCGATACCGACATACACTTCCTTCAGGGTGAGATCGGGGTTGCTGGCGTAACAGTTTTCCAAGGCAGCCTGAATGGCCTTGATGGTTTGCTCGATATTGAGCACCATGCCATGCTGCACACCATGGCTGGGGGCGCGGCCGAAGCCGAGAATCTCGAGTTTGCCGAATTCATTCTTGCGGCCGGCAATCGCCGCAATCTTGGTGGTGCCGATGTCCAGCCCCACAATGACGGGGTTGTTGTTGACCACGCCGCTTTCCGGAGTTGGAACGGGATTTTGTTCGCTTGTCATAGTTATAGGTTTGTGTTTGTGTTTTTACATGATGGACAAATCAGTAATCATTGGCCGGGGTTTTCTTTTGAGGCGGCTTTGCAGCAGGTTTCGCCTTTGATGCCTTTGGCGAAACCTGAGCAGATGCCGTTCCGTTCTTTTTCATAGGGTAGGGTACTGGCTTTGCATGGGTAGGCGGATTCGGTGTCTTCTTCGGGGTCACAGCAGTTTTCAAGGAATTATGTTGAGCGTTGGCTTCCGGTTTATGGGTGGGTAATTCGGGAAGAAGCATGGCTGGTGTTTCAGCCTGTTCTTCATCATCGCGCTCGAACGATTCCAGCAGCACCGGAATGTTTTGGCCGGCATGTTCCTGTTCATTCATTTGCGCCTGCAGGGTGTCGCTGGCCAGTTTGCGGGCATAGGCTTCTATAGCCAGACGAATGGCTTTAACTGCTGCGGAGTCGGCGACCACATCTGCAGCATCCCGCCGCCGGGCCACAACCTGATCGCGGAAGCGCAGGTCGATAACGCTGTAGCGGTTCCACGACTGCCCTTCTACAACCACTTTCCGGTAAAACAAAAGCAGCTTGTGGAACTTCTCTTCAAGAAGTTCAGCGGTACCCAATTGCACCAGACCGTTGCCGATTTTCGGGACCAGCTCGAAATTCCGTTGCGGGGTGATATCAATCTGCTCGATAAACGCCATCCGGAAATCATCGTTACGAACAGCATGGCTGATGGCTACCACATCACCCAGCAATGCACTGTCGGCAGGGGTAAGCACCCGGCGGTCCGAAGGAAAATTGGTGAACACCGGAAGCCGTGCCGAAAATTTCTGGCTCAGCGGAAGCATCATGCGTGCACTGTCCACATAAAATGAAGTTCCCGATAGGGTGAACACACGCGCCACCGGCTCACGCTCATGCACATTAACCTGAAGCACGTTGTTGTTATCGAAATACATTTCAATCTTCTGCACCCAGACATTCTTCCGCAGTTCCGATTCCATGGCCAGCAGGTTGAACGAGGATATCGGCTGACCCTTGGGACCACCTTCCAGATAGTCGTTGATGGCGGAAAGGATATCGTCCTTGTCGAGGAAACAATGCCGGCTCACTCCCTGTATGGTTACTTCCATACCGGTGCAGAGCTGCTGCTTGCCCTTGTTGTTTGCGGCAACAAGCAGCACCACGGTACCGGCTGCAATAAGCAACCAGACGCCGGTCAGCAACCACTTCCCTATTTTCTTGCGGTCGGTCATTGGTGTTTTTGTTTTTTATTCATCAACGCATTGCGTACATCCTTCACCAGGGTATCGATATCTCCGGCTCCGGCCATCAGCAGCAGTTCGACATCATGTTGCGCCACCCAGTCCGGCAGCTCACGCTTATCGGCAAGCAGGATCTTTTTCCGGTTCAGCTGCCGGCCGATCAGATTGCTGTCAACACCCTCAATAGGCTTTTCGCGTGCCGGATAGATCGGAAGCAATACCACCTCATCGGCCTGATCCAGCACTTCAGCGAATCCGGAAGCGAAATCACGGGTACGGCTGAACAGATGGGGCTGGAATACAATGGTGCATTTCTTATCGGGGAACAGTTCCCGGGCTCCTCCGATCAGTGCGCGTAATTCCTCCGGATGATGGGCATAGTCGTCCACACATACAATCCCCGAAGGATGTTCGCCCGGCGCCAGCACATACTCGAAGCGGCGGCGCACACCGCGATAGGCGCGGACGGCTTCCCTGATTTTTTCATCAGGTATTTCAAGCGTGTGGGCTACACCGATGGCGGCAAGCATGTTCTCCACATTATGCAACCCGCCCATGCTCAGGCGGATATCACTTAACTTCCAGCCGCTTTCCGATGCCGTAACATTGAATACATAACCCCCTTCCTGTTGCCTTATGGAGGTGCAGTGGTATCCTGCCTCGTTAGATTTCAAATCGTATCGGATGGTTTTTCCGGCGTTGAGTTCATTTCCACGCTTCAGACCGTAACGGGTCAGCAGCGTACCATCGGTCTTGACTTTTTTTGAAAAATCGATGAACGCCTGTTCCACATGCCCGGCTGATCCGTAGATATCCAGATGATCGGGATCCATGGAAGTGATTACGGCTATATCGGGATTCAGTTTCAGGAAACTCCGGTCGTATTCATCGGCTTCCACCACGCTTACGGCACGGGAACTGCTCCAGAAATTCGTCTGGTAATTCGCTGAAATACCGCCCAGGAAGGCATTGCAGCCATATTCGCTGTGCCTCAGGATATGGGCGATCATGGAACTGGTGGTGGTTTTTCCATGAGTTCCGGCAACGGCAATGGTAAATGTATTGGCTGTTACTGCGCCCAGCACATCGCTCCGCTTGTACACCGGATAACCCTGCGCACGGTAATAGGCTAAACCGATATGATCGGCAGGCAGGGCGGGTGTGTACACCACAAGAGCGGCTTCCTTGTCAATCATTGTGACATCATCTTCATAAACAATCCGGATACCCTCGCTAACGAGTGCACGGCACAATTCGGTTTCCGTTTTATCATAACCGCTCACCCTTGCGCCGTTGGCCCGGAAATACCTTGCCAATGCACTCATACCGATTCCACCGATACCGGCAAAGAACACATGGGTTCCGCTTGCCGTTTCCGCAGCAGTCAGCTTTTTGATGATATCGTTGAGTGTGTGCATGCTTATGCGCCTGTATTTCTGTGACCTATTGTTTTCAAAATATCTTCCGCAACCGTTTCATCCGCATCACCAATTCCGAAGGGAGCGATGTTTATGCTGAGCCGCTTCCTAAGCGGTTCATCTTCCATCAGGGCTATCGCCGTGTTCACCAGCATATTCCCTGCATCCACATCCTTTACCAAAACTGCGGCATCCACATCCGAGAGCCTGCGGGCGTTGACCGTCTGATGGTCTTCCGCAGCAAAGGGATAAGGAACGAAGATGACAGGCTTCCTCATCAGGCTCAGTTCCCCGACCGACATGGCCCCGCTTCTGCTGATGACCACATCGGCGGCAGCGAATGCATATTCCACCTGCCGGATGAAATCGTTGACCCATATCCCCTTCCGTCCGGCAGCATGTTGTCTTCCCTGCTCTGCAAAAGGTTTTCCGGTTTGCCAGATGAGCTGGATCTGCTTTTGCTCCAACGCATCAAGTCCGGCGGCAATCGCCTCATTGATGCTTTTTGCGCCTAGGCTTCCGCCGATTACCACCAGGGTCTTGCGGGCAGGATCCAGCCCGAAAAACCGGATACCCTCCTCCCGGCTGATGCCGCATTCGGCGATGGCCCGACGCACCGGATTACCGGAAACCCTAATCCTGTCGGCCGGAAAAAATTCCTCCATCCCGTTGATGGCCACATAGATGCGGCGGGCTTTTTTGCCCAGCAGGATATTGGATTTCCCGGCAAAGGAGTTGCTTTCATGGATGAAGGTGGGTATTCCGGCCGACTGCGCATACCGCAGCACAGGGAAACTGGAATAGCCGCCTACACCAATCACGGCATCGGGTTTGAACGTTCGGATGATGGACCGTACCTGCAGAAAACTTTTCAGCAGCTTGTACGGCAGTCCGATGTTGCGGATCAAAGAACTACGGTTGAACCCGGCGATGTCGAGTCCCTTTATGGGATAACCCGCTTCGGGCACTTTCTCCATTTCCATTTTTCCCTGCGCGCCTACAAAAAGGATCTCTGCTTCGGGTACTTTCCGTTTCAGGGCATTGGCAATGGCGATGGCGGGAAAAATATGTCCGCCTGTTCCACCACCGGCCATCACGATCTTCAGGGTCCTGTTACCCGAAAAGGCATTGCTCTTCATGGTGCTCTTTTCTACGATTCCTTTTCTTCCGGCTCCTCCTGCTGCTGTGAAGTCGGTTGCTCTTTGTTCTGTGCTTCCGCCAACGCCACCGCTCCTTCCAGCTGCTCCACATTCCGGGCCACACTCAGGATGATACCGATGGAGATGCAGGTGAAGAACAGACTGCTTCCGCCCATGCTCATCAGGGGGAGCGTGACTCCCGTATTCGGAAACAGGTTCACATTCACACCCATATGCACGATAGCCTGTATCACCAGCGTAAAACTCAACGCAAGGGAAAGAAATGCCCCGAATGCGTAAGGACATTTCCTGTAGATCCGGATACATCGGAACAGGAAAAGCAGATAGACAAACAGGACGAAGGCGCCACCCAGCAACCCGTATTCCTCCAGAATGATGGAGTAGATGAAATCGCTGTAGGAATGCGGTAAAAAATTCCGCGCATTGCTGTTTCCCGGGCCGAGCCCGAACCAGCCGCCATTGGCAATGGCGATCTTTGCCTGTGTGCTTTGATAGGTTCTGTCGGATGTATCGTCTTTGGAAGCGTAGACAAAGGTTTGTATGCGCCCCATCCAGGTGGGCATTCGGCCCCAGGAAAGCATAGCCGGCAGGGGCTTCTGTTTTTTCAGATCGTGGTCATAATAATGGATAGCCAGTGCAATAAGTAATGCTGCGGGTATCATGGCAATGCCGATGGTGGCGCCGATATGGCGAAGGCTTGCACGGCCAATGAACATCAAAAGCAAACTGGTTCCGGCAATCAGCGCAGCAGTGGACAGGTTGGCCGGTGCAATCAGCAGGCAGATGATGGCTACCGGTACAATCACCGGCAGATAGCCTTTATGGAAATCCTTGATGACCTGCTGCTTCCGGCTGAGCACCCGGCTGATGAACATGAACAGGGCCAGCTTCGCGAAATCGGAACTCTGGAAGGTTTGGTTGATGACGGGCACCTTAATCCAGCGCGATCCGCTGTTGAGTTGCACCCCGAAAAACAAGGTGTAAATCAACAAGGGAATGGAAAGCAGAAACAGCACTGAGGCAACACGGGAGTAGATGGTGTAATTGACCAAATGGGCCAGATAAATGACCATCAGCCCGACTAGGACGAATCCGAATTGTTTGAACAGAAAGCTTTCAGCGGTCTTGCTTTTTTTGAAGGCCAGGGTTCCTGTACTGCTGTAGACAACCAGCAGACTTGCCAGGGTGAGCAGAATGATCAGCCCCCAGATGACCCGGTCGCCGCGGGTCTTGTTGACCAGGCTGTCACCCATACCATGTACGGTGGGTGTGAAAAACTGCCTGAGGTTCAAGGGTTGCTGCATTTAATTATCCGGGTGTTGTCTGGTTTCGTATTGGTATTTGTTTTTTCAAAGCTCAATCACCGCGCGACGGAACTGGTTACCGCGGTCTTCATAATTTTTGAACAGGTCGAAACTGGCACAGGCCGGGCTCAACAGCACCACATCGCCCTTGGTGGCAAAATGAAATGCGCTTTGTACCGCTTCCACAGCCGATGACGCGGTTGCGATGAGCGGAACATCTTCCCGGAAAGCCTCAAGAATCTTTTCATTATCCGTACCCAGGCAGACAATCGCTTTCACTTTGTCACGTACCAATTCGCTCAAAATGCGATAGTCATTCCCTTTGTCTACCCCGCCCAGAATCAGGATGGTCGGCTTCTCCATGCTTTCCAGCGCGAACCAGGTGCTGTTGACATTGGTGCTCTTGCTGTCGTTGATGAATTCCACACCACGGATCGTGGCCACCACTTCCATCCGGTGGGCCAGTCCCTGGAAATTCTGCAGCGATTCGCGAATAGATTCCTTGCGGATATCCTCAGCCATGGACGCCGCTCCGGCCGCCATACTGTTGTATTGGTTGTGTTTTCCTTTCAGGGCGAAGTCGCGGATATTCATCTGCACCTCCTCCGACTTCCATTTCATATGGAGCTCCTGGTTGGAAATGTAAGCGCCGTTCGGAATAATTTTCGTCATGGTTATAGGATATAAAATTGATTTGATGGGGTAGTTGGAAATATGGATGCTGGTTTCGGGATCATCGAGACAATAAATGAATACATCCTCTTCGCGCTGGTTCTTGACAATCCTGAACTTGCTGTTGATATAGTTCGACATCCTGTAGTCGTAGCGGTCCAGATGATCGGCGGTGATATTGGTAAGTATGGCCACATTGGGACGGAAGGTGTCGATATCGTCGAGCTGGAAGGAACTGACTTCCACCACATACAATGCCTTGGGTGCAAGGGCTACCTGACGCGCGAACGAATACCCGATATTGCCCACCAGGGCGCAATCGGCCCCGCCCTGTTTGCAGATATGGTAGGTGAGTGCGGTGGTAGTAGTTTTCCCATTGGTTCCGGTTATGGCGATGATGCGGCTGTCGCCCTTGAAGCGGTAAGCCAGTTCGATTTCACTGATCACCTTGATGCCTTTGGCCCTGATTTTCCGGACCAGCGGATTGGATTCCGGAATACCCGGACTCTTCATCACTTCATCGGCTCCCAGAATGACGGATTCATCATGCCCGCCCTCTTCAAAGGGAATGCCGGCACCCTTCAGTTCTTCCCGCACCTTCTCACCAATCGTTCCGGCATCGCTGACCAATACACGATATCCCTGCTGTTTGGCAAGCAGTGCCGCCCCGATTCCACTTTCACCGGCACCCAGTACAGCAAGAAAATGCTGACCGAGCTGCCCGGCGGTGCCGGTATGCAGGGGGTCGTATGAAATGGTGTACCTCAAGAAAATCAGGAGTTGGTGGTTCACAAGGTTCCGTTCCGGACAACAGCGACGATGGTGTCGGTCCGCCGCGTCCGTATCGGAGACAAGGTTACATGGGGTAAGGGGCAGGAGTTTTACACAGGGTAGCCGATTGATGCGTTTGCGGCTAAGTGGTTTCAGTTTTCAGCGGACGGATTCTTTCCAGATACCCGTTTGGGTAGTCAAAAAAAAAAGTGGTTTTTCAACAGCATAGAATTTAATGGGTCGGTTTTCTTCAGGCCAGGGGATTAAAGAGGTTCTTCATCTGTATAGAATTCAACGGGTAGGTCTTGATCGATTTATAGTGAAGCGCATTCCCGTTTCCCATAGGTCAGGGCCTGCACTGATTTTCCTTGTTTCCCTCCTAACGGAGTTTGAGCGTCACAATAGCCAGTACCACGCAAATGATGGTTACAATCCAGAACCGCACGGCTATTTTGCTTTCATGGTACCCCTTCTTCTGGTAATGATGGTGCAGGGGACTCATCAAAAAAATCCTTCGCCCCTCTCCGTACTTCTTCCGCGTATACTTGAAATAACTCACCTGCAGCATCACACTCAGGTTTTCAACCAAAAACACAAAACAGAAGATGGGAATCAGCAGTTCCTTCCTCACGATAATAGCCAGTGCTGCAATGATGCCGCCCAGGGCCAGGCTACCCGTATCGCCCATGAACACCTGTGCCGGATAAGCGTTGTACCAGAGGAATCCGATACAGGCCCCCACAAAAGCTGCGATGAAAATCGAAAGCTCGCCCAGGTTGGGAATGAACATGATGTTCAGGTATTCGGCAAACTTCACATTCCCGCTGATGTAGGCGAATATGCCCAGGCAGATCCCGATGATGGCACTGACTCCGGTAGCCAATCCATCCAGTCCGTCGGTGATGTTCGCTCCATTGCTCACCGCTGTCACAATAAATATTACGATGACGATATAGACCAGGAAGGTATAGTCGCGCAGGCCCTCGGGAAGCAGTTTCGAATAATTGAACTCGTGGTTCTTCATGAACGGTATGGTTGTTATTGGCGTTTTCACCGATACAAAACGATGCGATTTTCCATCCAGCATCAGCGTGTCTTCGCGCAGCTTGCGCTCTCCCGGCTTGATCAGGCTTTCCGGAACCGTTGTGGTGATGATTTCGCGCTTCACGGTTACACTGGGACTAAAATACAGGGTCACACCAACGATGATGCCCAGCATCACCTGTCCGAAAATCTTGAACCGTCCTGCAAGCCCGTCGCTGTCGCTCTTCCGGTAAGCCACACCCAGAGCCTGTGCCTTGCGTTTGGCCCGGATCTTCAGCAGATCGTCGATGAAACCGATGCAACCCAGCCAGACCGTGCAGAGGATCATCAACCGGATGTAGACCTTGTCGAGATTCGCCAGCAACAGCGTCGGAATCAGGATACCCAAAATGATGATGATGCCGCCCATCGTGGGGGTACCCTTCTTCTGTTGTTCGCCCGCAAGTCCCAGATCCCGCACACTCTCACCCAGTTGTCGGGTTCTCAAAAATTCAATCAGCCGCTTTCCGTACACCGTGGTAATCAGCAGGCTCAGAATCACAGCAAGCATCACACGGAAGGTGATGAACTGGAACAACCCGCTGCCGGGAAACCTGGAAATCTGCCAGTGTCGGGTAATCCAGTCAAAAAAATGATAGAGCATCTTCGCTTCTGCTGAAAACTTGTTATTGAATTCTCCTTTCCGTTTGCGCTTATTTCTCCGACTCGTAAAAAATTTCGCGCAACACGTCATGGTCGTCGAAACCGTGCTTCACGCCGTTGATTTCCTGGTACTTCTCGTGGCCTTTGCCGGCAACGAGCAGGATATCTTCGGCATCCGCCAGACTCACCGCTACCCTGATGGCTTCCCTTCTGTCGGGTATGGTGAGGTATTTTTTTCGCGATAGGGTGTCGATTCCGGCTTCCATATCCTTCAGAATCGCCAGCGGATCTTCCGTCCGGGGATTGTCGGATGTGAGAATCACCCGGTCGCTATAGGCACAGGCCACCTGAGCCATCAGGGGTCGTTTGGTCTTGTCCCTGTCACCGCCGCATCCAACCACCGTAATGATTTTCCGGTCGTTTTTCCGCAGTTTTTTGATGGTGGCCAGCACATTGAGCAAGGCATCGGGTGTGTGGGCATAGTCCACAATCCCCATGATCCGGAACTTCCCACTCACTACCGTATCGAACCGGCCCTCGGCTCCGGTGAGGCCGCTCAGCAGGCGAAGTACATCCTGCTTGTCGGCACCGAGGCAAACAGCGGCTGCATAAACCGCCATCAGGTTGGCGGCGTTGAACTCGCCGATCAGCCGGAAAAACACTTCCTGTCCTTCGATTACCATATGCAAGCCGTTGATGGTGTTCTCCAGGATTTTTCCCCTGAATTCGGCCATGGACCGCAGGCTGAAGCAGTACTTGCGTGCGCTTGTGTTTTGCAACATCACCCGGCCCCGCTTGTCGTCGGCATTGCTGATGGCGAACGCTTCCGAAGGCAACCCATCGAACCACGATTTCTTGACCCGGATGTACTCATCAAATGTCTTGTGGTAATCGAGGTGGTCGTGCGTGATGTTGCTGAACAGCGCACCGCAGAACCGCAATCCTGCAATCCGCTGCTGGTGGATAGCATGGCTGCTGCATTCCATGAAGACATGGGTGCAGCCGGCTTCAAGCATTTCCGCAAGCAGCCGGTTGAGGCTCACGGCATCTGGCGTGGTGTGGGTGGACGGCACCTGCCGGTCGGCGATATGACACCGGACCGTACTAATCAGCCCGCATCGGTAACCCAAAGCGGTGAACAACTTCCACAGCAGGGTGGCAATGGTGGTTTTTCCGTTGGTGCCTGTAACCCCTACCAGCTTGAGCTTTTCAGATGGCCTTCCGAAAAAATTGTGGCTCATCCTGCCGGCAGCAACCGAACTATCCTTTACACGGATGCATGTTACCGTCTCCGGAAGATTGTCCGGCATTCGCTCGCAGACCACGGCAACCGCGCCTGCCCTTATCGCATTTTCAATGAACTGATGGCCATCTTGCCCTGTGCCTCCGATGGCGATAAAACAAGTTCCCGCATCCACCTTCCTCGAATCGATCTGCAACCCGCCGACCGTCGTTGAAAGATTTCCCCTGACCTCGATACTGTCAACTCCATATAATAGCTCCTGTATGGTCAATGGAGATACAGGGTTATCTGTTGTCCTTTTTTCATGGGAAGGCCCGGATTCAGCGACTGGCTGACCACCCTTCCTTTTCCGCTCACCACAACCTGCATGCCGCTGCTTTCGGCGAGATAGATGGCATCTTTCAATCCCAGTCCGCTCAAATCCGGAACCGAAGCCCCTCCATGTGTATTTTGAACAGATGCAGAGTACAGAGTCGACTGCCCCTTTACCATATTCAGAACCCTCCAGTCGCCGCCCGTACTGGAATCAGAATAACGAATACCCAAGGAGCCGTTAAGGGCGCGGAAATCGGGGGTGTATCCGGCAAAGCGGTAAAGGAGGGTATCTTCAGGAGCAGCTGCAGGAGCGGTTTTCCGTCCGATATAGCGGGTATAAATCCGGTCGCTGATCTGTTTGAAAACAGTTCCGGCTACTTTGGCTCCGTAATACTGCCTCGATTTGTCGCTGTTCTGGATTACCACGGCCATCGAATAACGCGGATTGTCGGCCGGGAAATAACCGATGAATGAGGACTGGTAAATCTTATTTCCCTTGTTATATCCTTTGTTGTTTCGGGCCGAAACCGCTGTGCCTGTTTTTCCGGCGATCGCATAGGAAGAATCGAAAAGATCGTTGTGTCCGGTGCCATGCGCGCTGTCCACCACGGCACGAAGACACTCCTGAAGCTGTACCAGGGTTTCATCGCTGCATACCTTGGGTACCAGTACGCTGGGGCTATAGGTTTTCACATCAATGCCCAGCTCGCGGATGGAATTCACCAGATAGGGCTTCATCATAACACCCTTGTTGGCAATGGAATTGTAGAGGCAGAGCATATGCATGGGTGTTACCAGCTCCTCATACCCATGGGCCATATAAGGAATTGTGGTGCCCGACCAGCTGCGGCCCGTGGGCTTCTTAATGGTTGGTTTTCCGGAAACAGCCTTGATGCCGATATCGACAACCTCATCGAGTTTGAGCTGATGCAGCCGGTCGGTGAATTTGGCAGGCTGGTTGCCGTAATACTGGTCGGCCAGTTTCGCAAAAGCCACATTGCTGCTTTCCAGAAACGCTTCTTTCACGGTTACTTCATTGTTCCGGGGCTTGTGCGAATCGCGTATGGTCAGGTTGGCGAATTTCTTTTTACCCCCTTCCAGATTGACCAGGGTGTTCTTGTTGACATGTCCGTCATCAATCAACGCAAGCAGAGTGGCTAGCTTGAAGACCGAGCCCGGCTCCGTGGCTTTTCCGGTGGCATAGTTGTAAATCTCTCCGAAAGTGGAATCGGTCACATTGCCTGAAGAATCGACCGGTCTTCCGAGATTGGCGATGGCCCTGAGTTTGCCGGTAGCGGTTTCCATCACAATCACGGTACCGTGTATGGAGTTGTTGCTTTGCAGTTTATCAAGCAGGGCCTTCTCGGCTACATTCTGGATATATGTATCAATGGTGGTGATAATATCCTTGCCGCTTTCCGGGTCGAGTTCGGCACCCTCCACCGGAACATAGGTTCCGGCAATCTTGCGCATCAGCTGCTGCCCGCTGGTGCCTCTGAGAAAACTGTCGTAGCTGAGTTCCAGACCCACATTGGCTTTAGCACTGTCGCGGGAAATACCGATGGTACGGTTGGCCATCAGTCCGAAGGGATAGATCCGCTTGTCGCGCTGACGGAAAATGAATCCGCTGTTGTTGGAGCCTTTACGGATCAGGGGGAAATCGCGCATGGCCACATATTGCTGGAAACTGATGCGCTTGCGGAACGGATAATAATCTTCTCCTTCGGTATAGGCCTTCTGGAATTCTGCTTTCAGCTTTGCAGCCGATTTTTTGACCTCCAGCTTATTTTGCGGATTTTCGGCAAACAGCCCGGCCAGGCAAAGCGTTACCGAATCGAGATAGGTTTTGAACAGCTTGCCATTGTCTTTACGGAGCCCGTCGGCCGTGAAATCGATGAATACATCATAAATGGGTACGGACGTGCTGAGCATATTGCCGTCCTCACTGTATATAGAGCCCCGGGGAGCATTTACCGGAAAATACTTGAGATGCATCTTTTCACCCATCTCCTTCCAGAACTTGCCTTCGGCCGACTGGATGTAGAAGGCCCTGCCCAGCACCGCAACACCCAGCAGGATGATTGCGATGAACGAGAGATAAACCCGCCACAAGATGTCCTTCCTGATTTCCATTTAATTCTCGTATTTCACTAACGTCTTCAAATACCCGCTATATGCGTTCACGGAATACTGTCTTCCAGATAAACCGGAGGCGCTTCAAGTTCCTTCAGTCCAAGCGGAGCCACCGCCGCCACCAACTCGCTCCATTTGCTCCGGAAGATCACATCGCTCTTGATGGTTTTATAATTGTATTCCATCTCCTTAAGCTTTTTTTCGGCCACGCCGATCTTGCGCGACAGGTCTTCCGAATAATGGCCGAAATAAATATTCACCACGGCCAGGCCGGTAAGGAAGAGGAAGAAGGGGATATTGCGGACCACCCATTTGTGTCCGAAAAGATGTTTCAACCCGATCTTCCGCGGTTGGCTTTCGCCTGATCCTGTATGTATTTCCTCGGCCATGCTCACCCGGAGGTTTATTCCATTATATAAATTCAGGTTACTCCTGTTTTCTTTCCGCCACCCTCAGTTTAGCACTGCGTGCCCGGGGATTCGAACGGATTTCCGCTTCCGAAGGCAATACCGGTTTTTTGGTGATGATGTTCCAGCAACTCCGTTTGCCGCTTCCATAAAGGTCAAAAGCGTCTTCATTGCCGGGAGCGTTCCGAAAAAAATTCTTCACCAGCCGGTCTTCCAGCGAATGGAAGGTGATGATGGCCAGTCTGCCGCCCGGCTTCAGGAGCGCTTCCGCCTGACCAAGCAGTTCTTCCAGAGCGCCGAGTTCGTCGTTCACCGCAATCCTGAACGCCTGAAAAACCTGCGAGAAGTACTTTGCCGGATTCCCCTTCACACAATCCGAAACAGCAGTTTTGAAATCGCTGATGCTGCGCATTGGTGTAATTCCGCGGCGCTCAACAATCCGTGCAGCCAGGGTTTTGGCATTGGTCACCTCGCCATAGCGTTCCAGGATTTCCTTCAGCGCAGCGGCGGAATAGGTTCCGATGATCTGCTGTGCCGTCAGCGGCTGCCGTCTGTCCATCCGCATGTCGAGTTCGGCTTCGAAGCGGTGTGAGAAGCCCCGTTCTGCGGCATCGAGCTGATGGCTTGAAACACCGAGGTCGGCCAGAATCCCGTCAACCTGTTCCACACCGTTCAGCCGGAGGAAGCGCCCGACATACCTGAAATTCTGCGGCACGAACACCACCCGAGGATCTTCCGGAACATTGGCTTTGGCCGCCGCATCCTGATCAAAAGCGAAGAGTCGGCCTTTTTCACCGAGCAGCGACAAGATCGCCCGGCAATGGCCCCCTCCGCCGAGGGTGCAATCGACATAAACCCCGTCGGACCTTACTTGCAGCAGTTCAAGAGTCTCCTTTAAAAGAACTGGTATATGATATGCGTGGCCCGCCTCCCCGCCTTCCTGATCTTCTTGTCTGGCGTCCATCGCTAATCTTTACTCGTTGGGCAGCTTACCCATCACATCCTCAGCCATCCTGCTGAAATCTTCAGCAGAGATGTCTGTACACAATTGCTTGTATCGGGCGGCATCCCAGATCTCAATCTTGTCGTAATCGGATGCCAGAATGATATCCTTAGCCAGCCTTGCATATTCCACCAGTTGTTTGGGGATAAGCAGCCGGCCCGCAGTATCCAGCTCCACCGGTGTGGCCCCGCTGATGAAAATGCGCTTAAAGGCCTTGGCCTTGAGGTCGAATTCGCTGAGTTTGCTGAATCGCTGGAAAATGGGGTCCCAAACTTGCTTGGTATAGAGGGTCAGACAACCCTCGGTACCCCGGTTGATGATGAATTGGTTGCCGCTTTCCTCAGGCAATTGCTTCCGGATACCCGCAGGCAGCAGAAAGCGCAACTTGGCATCCAGGGTAGCCTCGTAATTGCCTAAAAAGTTGATCATGAGAGAGAAAAGGGGCTTTTTTGTGCAGATAACTCCACAAATTAACACAATTACCCACTTTACGCCACCAAAATAAACAAAGATTATTTATCCACATTCTTTTTTCCCAAGTTTTTTGTGGATTTCAGCCAAAAAAGGGGGTTTAAGGCTGTTTATAACTTGTGCGGTACTGTTGATTGATGTGCAAAACCCCTTTTCCAACAGCAAACATCGGGAATCGGGGCAGAAAAACAGTAGATGAAAGCGTAAAAGGAAATTAAAACCGGGGTCTGGTGGGAAAATGCAACCAGCCATTACATTGTATCACACTCCCGAATTCTCAAAAAGGTTATCCGTTTGCGTTAGGAAAACTCAGCGTGAAGGCAGAACCCCTGCCCAAGGTACTCTCAGCCTTGATCGTTCCCCGATGGGCGTCCACCATGGTTTTGACATAACTAAGGCCGAGGCCGAATCCCTTGACATTATGCAGGTTGCCGGTATGTGCCCGGTAAAATTTTTCGAAGATCCTGCCCAGGGTTTCCTTGCTCATGCCGATACCGTTGTCTTCAATACGCAGCCTGAAGTTGCGCCCGGCATTTTCGGAACTGATTTTAATGCTGGGTGCTTCCCCGGAATACTTGAGGGCATTATCGAGCAGATTACTGACCAGGTTGGTAAAATGAACCTCGTCGGCCATAAGGGTATCGTTGGTCGCATTGAGCCGGATATCGATCTTACCCTTCTTCTCCTCAAGCTGAAGGCGCATCTTGCTTAAAGCGCTCTGAATCAACTCATGCGCTGAAATCATTGTGAGATTGAGCTGCACCTCCTGCCGGTCGAGCAAGGCAGCCTGCAGGATGGTTTCCACCTGCTTGTTCATGCGGTTGTTTTCTTCCTTGATGATACCGGTGAAATACTCCGTCTTGCTGCGGTCGGCAATCACTTTTTCATTCCGTAACGCATCAACGGCCAGCGATATCGTAGCCAGCGGTGTCTTGAACTCATGCGTCATGTTGTTTATGAAATCGGACTTGATTTCACTCAGTTTTTTCTGACGCAGCAGGGCCCGGATGGTGATGAAAAACGCGGAGAGGATAATGAGGGAAAACAGGACGGCGCCGGCTATGAACCAGCCCATCGAGCGCCAGATGAAACTGCGTGCGTGCGGAACGAGGATAATCAGCAACTCTTCGGGAGCTATGCCTTCGGAAAGGCTGCCCCCCGGTGATTCCAGCGGAATGGCCTGAGATACATTGTTGACCGTATCCTTGTATAAGGCGGCGAAATTATCGGAGCTGAGGTCTTCACCGATCAGCGAACCGCTGGTGATGGAAAATTCGAAAGGCACTTTCTTCAGATTCTGCTTGTCGAAAGCTTTACGGATGATCAGTTTGATTTCATCGGCCGTATAGCGATCGGCAATAGAGGGACGCATGATCTCGGAACGCATCATATCCATACCCATTCCGCCGGGATTCTTTTTCAGCAAGGGCATAAGATTGCCCTTTTCCTGAACCAGGTCCTGCGATACCTGGAACGTGGCCAGTGTGATATGCTCGTTGAATTTCTGTTCCTCGATGGCAAGCGAACCTTTGATCCAGAGTACCTGGAAAAAGATGATGCCCAGCAGGGAAAGTGATATCAGTATGGAGATGACGGGGAAAATTCGCTTCATCGTCCGGCAAAAGTAATCGACAGGACCGATGTTACGGCATAAGGTGCAGGATCCAGACCGATTTTAACGCAGGTTTATATGCGGAAATTTTCTACCCGCATCAGCCGCCCTATCTGAAAATATCCATAATTTTAAATGATGGAAGCACTGGCCGCAGGCGTTTTGCTGATTGCCGATCCTTTTCTGCAGGATCCCAACTTCAAACGGAGTGTGATCTTCCTTTGCGACCATCAGGAAGAAGGGAGTTTCGGCTTTGTGCTGAACCGGGAATTCGAACACACGATGGATGACCTGATCGACGGTTTTGAAGGGCGTCCCTTCCCGGTGTTTTTCGGCGGGCCGGTACAGCCCGACACCATCCACTTTTTACATCAATATCCGGTCCTGATTCCCGGAGGAGTCGAAATCCTCGACGGAGTCTTCTGGGGCGGCGACTTCGAAACCGTGAAAAGCCTGGCCCGGGAAAGCAGGCTTGAACAAGACAAGATCCGATTCTTTATCGGCTACAGCGGCTGGGGCAAGGGGCAACTCCTGGAGGAAACGGAGGAAAAGACATGGCTAACTGTATCGGCTACACGAAACCTGATTTTCGGCACACCACCCGAACAGGTCTGGAGCGACAGCATCCGGCACCTCGGCGGCGAATACTCCCTGTTGATCAATTATCCCACCGACCCACGCCTCAATTGATTTCACCGACCGCCTCCTAAACTCCTTCGCTTGCTCTATCGTTTGCTCAAATTACCGGTAATGCTGGCCCGGCTGATCTGGTGCCCCGACCTGCTGATCCGCAACCGGAGCGATCTGGAGCGAAAAGGCCCCATGCTGATTGCCGCGAACCATCCCAACTCCTTCCTGGATGCTGTACTGCTTGCTTGTCTGTTCCGGGCCCCCATCTACTCCCTTGCTCGTGGCGATGTATTCACCCATCCCTTCGCGGCAAAAATCCTTTCAGCGCTGAATATTTTTCCGATTTACCGGCTTCGCGAAGGCAGCGAGCATCTTGCCCATAACTATACCACTTTCGACCTTTGTATCGAAATCTTCCGGAACAACGGCATCGTACTCATATTCAGTGAAGGACTCAGCGTGAACGAATGGACCCTGCGCTCCCTCAAAAAAGGAACAGCACGACTCGCTCTCCGGGCCTGGGAAGAAGGCATCCCGTTGAAAGTACTTCCCGCAGGCATCAACTACAGCAACTTCGGCAGGCTGGGAAAAAATGTGCACCTTTTTTTTGGGGAACCCATTACGCAAACGGCAGTGGAAACCAAACCTAATTTCGGGGAAAAGGTGAATGCCTTCAATGGCATTCTGGAAAAAAAACTTAAAGCGCTGGTCTATGAGTTTCCAGAGTATGATGAGACAGTAAGAAAAAAAACATTCAGCCGTCCGGTTTCTTTTCTCCAAAAAGCATTGCTGTTGGTGCCCGCCCTGATTGGCTTTGCCGTACACCTCCCCTTCTATGGGCTGATGCGTGCGATCATAGGATGGAAACTGCACCGGTCCGATCATTACGACTCCGTGCTTACCGGAAGCATCTTCCTGCTTTATCCGTTCTATCTTTTGGGAATCACATCAGGCGCATGGGCATTCAGCAGCAGCCCGCTTTCACTCATGCTGCTTATGGTGCTGCCTTTTTGTGCACGCTGCGCCGTCCAATTGAAAAATCAATTTCGCTGCTAAGTTTCGGTAGCACCTTCTACCAGTACGGTGGTCTTGTTGTCAAGCACTTCTACAAACCCGCCTTCTATGCGGTAGGAACTCGTCGAAGTTTTGTCGTTGAGGATTTTCAGCGTACCCGATTTCAGGGCGCTGACCATGGGCGCGTGGCGGTCCAGCACTTCAAAGGAACCGCCGATTCCCGGAAGCTGCACCCCGGCGACATTTCCGCTGAAGAGTTTCTTTTCGGGTGTGAGTATTTCGAGTACCATGTTCCGGGTTTAGTCGTGCAGGCCGTTTGCCGGTCGGGAGTTTATGATTTAGGACTTGGCGGCAGCAATCAGTTTCTTGCCTTTTTCGATGGCATCTTCCAGCGTACCGACAAGGTTGAAAGCCGCTTCGGGATATTCATCCACTTCACCGTCCATGATGGCATTGAATCCGCGGATGGTGTCTTCAATGGGCACCAGCACGCCTTTGAGACCCGTAAACTGCTCCGCCACGAAGAAGGGCTGGCTGAGGAAGCGCTGCACCTTCCGGGCGCGGGATACCACCAGTTTGTCTTCATCGCTCAGTTCATCCAGACCAAGGATGGCGATGATGTCCTGCAGTTCCTTGTAACGCTGAAGAATGAGTTTGACGCGGTTGGCGGTATTATAATGCTCATCGCCCACAATCTGCGGCGTGAGGATACGGGAAGTACTGTCGAGCGGATCCACAGCCGGATAGATGCCCAGATCGGCGATCTTACGGCTGAGTACCGTTGTGGCATCCAGGTGGGCAAATGTGGTTGCCGGAGCAGGATCGGTAAGGTCATCGGCAGGAACATAAACGGCCTGAACCGAGGTGATGGATCCGTTCTTAGTTGAGGTGATGCGCTCCTGCATCAGTCCCATTTCGGTGGCCAGTGTAGGCTGATAGCCCACGGCCGAAGGCATACGGCCCAAGAGGGCCGAAACTTCGGAACCGGCCTGGGTGAAGCGGAAGATATTGTCGACAAAGAACAGGATATCCTTGCCCTGTCCTTTTCCGTCGCCGTCGCGAAAATATTCGGCAAGGGTAAGACCACTAAGGGCCACCCGTGCCCTGGCGCCCGGGGGTTCGTTCATTTGTCCGAATACAAATGTGGCCTTGCTTTCCTCAAGTCCTTTCAGGTCCACCTTGCTGAGGTCCCAGCCACCTTCTTCCATACTATGTTTGAAGGCATCGCCGTAGTTCATGATACCCGCCTCGATCATCTCGCGCATCAGGTCGTTTCCTTCACGGGTGCGTTCGCCCACGCCGGCAAATACAGAGAGGCCGGAATAGGCTTTTGCGATATTGTTGATCAGTTCCTGAATCAGTACGGTCTTACCCACACCGGCACCGCCAAAGAGTCCGATTTTTCCGCCCTTGGCATAGGGTTCGATCAGGTCGATTACTTTGATACCGGTATAGAGGATTTCGTTGGCCGTGCTCAGATTCTCAAATAAGGGTGGCTTGGCGTGGATGGGCCTTCCGTTGGCCTTGCTTACCTGGGGCAGACCGTCGATGGCGTCGCCGGTAACATTGAACAGGCGGCCCTTGATGGCTTCACCGGTAGGCATGGCAATGGGCTTTCCGGTATCGGTTACGGCAGTGCCGCGCACCAGACCTTCTGTGCCGTCCATGGCGATTGTACGGACACTGTCTTCACCCAGATGCTGCTGCACTTCCAGTACCAGGGTATCACCGTTGTCGCGCTTCAGTTCAAGCGCATTCATGATTTCGGGGAGTTTCCCGTTCTGGTCGAATTGCACGTCGACAACCGCTCCGATCACCGATTTTACCTTACCTGTACTGGCCATAGTTTTTTTATTTATTATCCGTTCCGGATTTCGGCGGCAAAGGTAAGGGTATGCACCTGAAAACTGAAATTTTACGAGGCTGCCAGCGGGATAGCCATCATCTCCTGCCACGACTATTGGCACAGGAATTTTTTGTCTGAACTTTAATGAGTATGACCTGATGGGAAGTATGATGGGCGTTTTGCGGCTTTGCTCTTCTTTTCTACTTTGCTTGAAACATCAACCCGAATAAAAAGTCTGCTTCGTATCCATCAGGAAAGCAACCGGTAAACCCCAACCGCAAGCAAGGCCCCAGCAACCGGACCGATCACGGGTATCCAGGAATAAGACCAGTCACTGTCGCGCTTTCCTTTGAGTGGCAGCAGAAAGTGCATGATGCGGGGACCGAGGTCACGGGCGGGATTGATGGCATAGCCCGTTGTGCCCCCCATACAGATTCCTATAGCAAGTACCACAAAAGATACCGGAAGCGCATTGATGGATCCTATACCGACCTCGGGCGCAGTTCCGTAGAGAACGGTAATCACCAGTACGAAGGTGGCTGCAGCTTCGGAAAGCAGATTCATCACCGGATTCCTGATGGCAGGAGCTGTACAAAATACCGCCAACTTCAGATCAGGATCTGCAGTAGCCTCAACATGTTGTTTGTATAACACCCATACCCCAAACGCCCCTGTCATGGCACCGGCAAATTGAGCCGGGATGTAGGAGAGCAGATTGCTCCAGTTGCCGCTCTTGAGGGCAAGGGCAAGGGTTACTGCCGGATTCAGATGCGCCCCGCTGAACCGGGAGCTGACCATTACGGCAACGAAAACCGCCATGGCCCAGCCGATACTGATGGTCAGCCAGCCTGAACCATTGCCTTTTGTTTTCAACAAAACTACGTTGGCAACAACGCCGTTGCCCAGTAATACGAGCAAGAAGGTTCCGAGAAATTCAGCAGCAACAGGATTCATATGCATATTTTTCCCGACGAATATAAAGATTGTTTGAGTCTGGTATTCAATTACGGAATACCGATTTACCGGCCATGGCCGGTTTCAATTTTTCAGAAGATAAAAAGAAGGGTGGGTTTAGGAGCAGCCTTTTCAATACAAGCGCCGAGTACATCCAGAAATTCAGGATTCACCGTTGGACAGCCTTCGCTTTTGACGATACCGATTCCCATGGGACGGCGGGGTATTTCCCAATAAGCATGCAATACAATGAATCGGTTGAAGGCATTTGAGTTGGTAGGGCTTAGTCCGTGAAGTTTGAACGCCTTTCCGAAATTACCGCTGTAGGCATTCCCCACCCGGTACATGCCCTCCGAAGAACATTTGCTTCCGTAGGCATTCGAAAAGAGCACCTTCCCCGATGCATCGGTTCTGCCATTGCAACAAAGTCCCTTATCAAGTACCATGGAATCCCGAAGGTCGATGATGAAAAACCTGTAGGACCCGGAGGGCTTCGACAAATCGGCGTAAAACACAACCGGACTTGATTTGGAAAGCTCTGATCCGGCAGCTTCGAGGATCCTGCTGATATGGGCGTTCTCCGCCTTTTCCTTTTTTGATTGGGTTAAGCAGCCGATGAAGATAAAGCAGCAAATCAGAACAAAAAGAGGATGACCCTTCATGTGAAAAATTGCTGTGATAAAATTTATTCGATCAACATCAGGTCAACACACTACTCAATAACCAATCGCCCCTTTTAGCGCCCGCTGCCAACCGTCATAAAGACGGATACGTTCTTCTTCGGGGAGGCTGCTGTTGAACACCCTCTCCGTTTGCCACTGTTTTTCAATTGCATGGATGTCGGGCCAGAAGCCGATTGCCAATCCGGCGAAATAGGCAGCACCCAGGGCCGTGGTCTCCGTATGACAGGGTCTGACCACCCGGGTTAACAACACATCGCTCTGGAATTGCATCAGCATATCGTTCACTGCGGCGCCACCGTCAACCCGCAATTCGGCGATGGACAGACCGGCATCGGACTGCATCGCGTGCAGTACGTCCGTTGTCTGATAGGCAATGCTTTCCAGTGCAGCCCTTGCAATATGCCCGGCTGTAGTTCCTCTCGACAAGCCAAACAAAGCCCCACGAACATCGGGCTTCCAGTGTGGTGCGCCCAACCCGGCCAGGGCGGGGACCAGATAAACGCCCCCGTTGTCGGGAACTGATTGGGCCAGGGCCGCCACCTCATGAGAATTCCTGATAATGCCCAGACCGTCGCGCAACCATTGCACGATGGCTCCCGCAACAAACACACTGCCTTCCAGGGCATAACTGGTTTTGTCCTTTAGCTTCCAGGCTACGGTGGTGAGCAGGTTGTTCCGGGATTGTACCGGCTTTTCCCCTGTTTGCATTAGCATGAAACAACCCGTGCCATAGGTATTCTTAACCATGCCCGGTTGCAGGCAGAGTTGCCCGAACAAAGCGCTTTGCTGATCGCCAGCCATTCCTGCAACAGGAACGGAAGTGCCGCCTCTGAGCAGGTCGGTATATCCAAACACCTCGCTGTTCGTTCTGATTTCAGGCAAAATCCCCTGAGGTATTTCAAACAGGCGAAGAAGTTCCTGATCCCAGCTACCGGTATGGATATTGCACAACAAGGTGCGGCTTGCATTGGTGATATCCGTAGCATGGACCTTGCCTGCGGTGAGGTTCCAGAGCAGCCAGCTATCGATAGTACCAAAGCAGAGCTCCCCCCTCTCCGCTTTTTCCTTTGCACCGGGGACGTGGTCCAGCAACCAGCGTAATTTGGTGCCGCTGAAATAGGCATCGGCAACAAGGCCGGTTTTTGACCGGATCAGTTCTTCCGAGCCCTGCTTTCTGAGCATTTCGCAAAAAGGTGCAGTCCGGCGATCCTGCCAGACCAGGGCATTGTAAATGGGCTTGCCTGTACTCCGTTCCCAGACGACGGTGGTCTCCCGCTGATTGGTGATACCGATAGCAGCTATCTCCGCACCTGTGATTCCCGCTTTTTGCAGGACTTCGTTGGCCATAGACAGCTGACTAGTCCAGATTTCCCCTGCATCATGCTCCACCCAACCCGCCCGGGGAAAGTGCTGACGAAATTCCTGCTGTGCTACGGCTAACGCTTTACCGGCGGCATCGTAAACAATCGCCCTTGAACTGGTTGTTCCCTGATCGAGGGCTAAGAGATATCGTTTCATTTCAATCGGGGCAAAAAAAAACCTGCCGTTCAGCAGGTTTATATTTTATAGAAGAAGGATTAATTGGTCTTGACCAGAGGAATGTTCTTCACCTCGGTTCCGGCCTGCACCTTGATGATATAGCTACCGCCGGAAAGGCTGCGCATATCGATATCGCGGAAGTTCGGACCTTTCACTCCCTGATACTGGTAGTTCAGAATCTGTTTGCCGGTGGCATCGGTGAGGGTGATCACCAACGGTGTAGGCTCAAGAAGATCGATGGTCAGTTTGGTGGAAGAACGAACCGGGTTGGGATATGCGCCTACGCTGAAGGTTTTTCCATCGAGGCGAACGCTCCGGATGTTCGAATAGACAAATTTGCCATCGCTATCGATCTGCTTGATGCGGAAATAGATTACGCCGGAGTTGCTAACAGCAGAGAGATTGTCTTTTGTGAAAGAATAGCTGTTGTTCGAGCGGCCGTTATTGAATGCCGGAACACTGGCGATTTTTTCGAACCCGATACCGGTTCCGCTGATTTCGACTTCATAGCGATTGGTATTAGTGCCTTCATTGGCAACCTGCCAGTTCAACAGCGCGCTGTTGTTGTTGCGGGTGGCGGTGAACCCGAGGAAGTTTACGGGAACCACGGAAAAGGGCTGAAGTCCTACAAAGGAAGGTGCCGCACCGCCGCTGTTGGTGGGAGGCAGGGTCGGTACTCCATAAAACATGGTTGAGTAGTCGGTAAGGTCACCGGCTCCGATCACATTCACATACCAGTACATCTGCTGGTTGGCTCCGCCGTCGGGTGACAAGTCATCGAGGCGCATGCCGCTGAAAAAGTTGTTGCGCGGGAACGTGAACTCAGCAATCGGGTTGTTGTTGGAATTGGCGGGCCAGTTACTCACAGCACCATTGTTGTTGTCGTTCATGATGTAGGAATAATAGGCGCGGCCGTTGGAGACCCAGGGATTGGCGGCCAGCCCGGCATTCAAGGCAGGTACGATGGCCAAATTGGGGATCAGGGAGGTCTTGGTTATTTCCGCGTCGGTAGGATTTCCAAGTCCACCCGACTGGTCAGGTATGCTGATCGTGATGTTGATGCCAAGGAACTGGGCATTGGTTAGACCGGGACTCCCGATTTTTCCATACACCCGGACGATGTTCCCTCCGGGGTTGGGATCTGTGATGGTACCCTGGACAGCTTGTCCCTTCGTCAGGAAAGGCAGAAACAGGAAGGCAAAGGGAATGATGGCGAAAAACTTCTTCATATACGCTTGTTTAGATGAATTTAGAATGAAGGTTGGGTGATAACGGTCGATTTGTTCCCGGAAAGAACGGTATTCAGCAGCACACTCTCATCGTTGCCCGGTCCGCTGTAACGGAGCTGACCGTTCATGTTCAGGTCGCAGTTCAGATAGCCACTTTGCACCAGTGCCTTATTGCCGCTAAGGCAGGAGTTGAGCAATTGCGACTCGTCGTTGCCCGGTCCGCTGTAACGCACGTTCGTATTGCCGTTGGCATTACCGCCCCACATGGCGAAGGCGGAACCGGCTGCCACCATCGGGTTGTTGGTAACCGCACCGGCGAAGGCCTGAGTCTGGGCCGTGGTAAAATTATAGGAAGTGGCAAGACGCGAAAGAGCCAGAGCTTGTGCCGAACGCACCCCGATATGATTGCGGTGACGGACAGATACGAAATAGTTACCGCTGGGATTTCCAGCCATGTTCACAGGCGAAGTACCGTCCACATCCACCACATCACCATCGCGCTGCAAGAGAGCCGCACGCTGGGAGATCACTACGTTGTCGGAAGTGCGGTGAAGTTGAACGACAACCCAGTCAACAATAGAATTGTTGGAGGAAGCGGCGCCTGATCCGATAACGGAGGCATCGGCCGTTTCTCCACCGCCGCTTCCACGGAGCGCAGCGGTAATGTAGGGAGCTGAAAGTACAGAAGTACCTGAATAAGGCTCAGTTGAAGGAATGAGATTACCTGTTCTCAGGCTTTCGCTCATGACGCCTGTTGTGGAGTTGTAAGCCCCTTGCAGGAATACCTTGGGTGATACCAGCAAGGGAGCCATCAGGGATCGTGTACCTACGGCAATTACCCCGGCGGAAGTGATTCCGGTGCGGGTTACCGAATAAGGATTGGTTCCGGTAGCTGCCGAAACCTGTGAAAGGAGAAGATCCCATCCTGCGGACGGGGTTGAGCTCAGGTATTGGGAAACCCCGCCACGGGTACGATCGAAACCGGGCAGTTCATCCGTTCCGTTCCAGGTGGCGGTAACGCTCAGATTGCTTCCGCCGGCTGTTGCCTCGGTAACATCCCAGCTGTTGTTAACCACTTCTTTCGTGTATGCGGTACCGGTAGTTCCGGCGGTGAGCACACTGGCAAATGCGCGAACACCGATATCATCAGCGGTACCACTGTTGGTTATGGATACAGGATTGTAATTTCCTACAGCCCTTCCCACCGGATAGCTGAACGCCGTATTGCCGAGAGAAGCTTTTACCAACCTGCCGGTACCATTGGTTACCACAAACTTTGTAGCGTTGGCACCGGTGATGGTAGCTGCGGTTCCCATGGTGAGGTTGTTGTTGCCCAACAGCACTCTTCCGTTGGTGAACAACAGGTCGCCGCTCACTTTGGCGTTTCCGGTGAGGTTGACGTTGGTGGCATTGTCCACCTCAAGATTCGGCACATTGAAACCGCCCATATTGACATTCTGGGCAGCTGTTCCTTTCAAAATGATCTTACCGGTGCCCAGGATGTCAACATTGCTGGTAACATCACCCTGAACAGTGACTGTAGCACCGGGCTGAATGGTGAACTGGGCCTGATCAATGAACAACTGCGACTTCACTTCGGTGGAGACGGCAAGTCCGGCTACCACAATGGATAACGCATTTACTAGCTTGATGAACCTCAT
>CAZZLI010000023.1:0-29917 GCA_964655055.1 uncultured Ferruginibacter sp. | reverse complement strand
CTTTACCCCTGTTTAGTGTGCTCGCTGAATATGTTTTGAAAAAAAAGTAACGCCACGGCACAGGTCTGGAGACCTGCGCCAGACAAGACAAATTCTTGTTTCACGCAAAGGCCGCAAAGGAATACCCGCGAAGTCCGCAAAGGAAGGGCTATGATTTTTTGGTCCTCATTTACAACTCAACATTTATCATTTCACACCACACGAATCTGGCGCACGAGTCCTCTCGTGTGCCGGGCGTTACTAAATCGGAGTAACGCCGCGGCACAGGTCCGGAGACCTTCGCCAGACAAGCATTTCGTAATCCTATACTCCTCAAATCCTTCGAATCCTGATTCAGATATTTTCATCTTTGTGCGCAACACCCCTCCTCGTTCATTTTCAGAAATCATACCGCACAAAAGCCTCCATGGCTGCGTATCGGGTGAGCCCAAGCTGACCAAAGAGCGCGGCTGTATTCGCGTTACGTTCTTCGGCCCGTTGCCAGAATTCACGGTTATCGCTACCCTGGAACGGAACGCTGTCTTTCTGCGACTGGTGGATGAATATTCCATGGCGTTTGCGGATCGCCTGGTCGGGACTCATCGGCACTGCCATTCCGATTTCGGCAATATCCCATTCCTGCCAGGCACCTTTGTAGAGCCAGAGCCGGCAATCGCTTATCCAATCTGCTTTCTCTGATTGAATTTTCTGCAGGGCTGCAATCACCACGTCAAAGCATACCTTATGTGTGCCGTGCGGATCGGCAAAGTCACCGGCACAAAATACCTGATGCGGTTTTATTTTTTCAAGCAGCTGTTGTGTGGGGTTGATGTCCGCTTCTCCCATCGGCCGTTTTTCGATGGTGCCGGTTTCATAGAAGGGCAGGTTTTGGAAATGCACCCGTTCATCGGGAATACCGACATAGCGGCAGGTGGCCCGGGCCTCGCAGCGCCGGATCAGCCCCTTGATGGCGCGGATTTCATTGCTGTCTTTTTCACTGGACTTTTTATGCTGCAAAAATCCGGTAGCATCGCGCAGGATTTTTTTGCTGCGGGTTTCATCGATGTCGAACAACTCTTCGAATCCTACGGCGAAATCGATGAAGCGGGTGACGAACTCATCGGTGACGGCGATATTGCCGCTGGTCTGATAAGCCACATGCACTTCGTGGCCCTGTTCATGCAACCGCATGAAGGTGCCGCCCATGCTGATGATGTCGTCGTCGGGGTGGGGGGAGAAGATCAATACCCGTTTCGGGAAGGGGATAGTCCGTTCCGGATGTGTGTCGCGGTGCCGCTGTGGTTTACCTCCGGGCCAGCCCGTGATACAATCGCGCAGCATGTAGAATGCTTCAAGATTGGCGGAATAGGCATCCCCTTTTTCAATCAGCAACTCGTTCAGTCCGTGTTCTGCGTAGTCGCTGTCGGTGAGACTCAGTACCGGTTTTTTGATGCGCAGGGCCAGATCCACCACGGCGCGTTTCACCATTTCGCCCGTCCATGCGCATTCACCGGTGAGCCAGGGTCTTTTGAACCGGGTCAGTTCATGGGCGGCGGCCCGGTCGATTACAAAGGTGCAGTCATCATGATTTTGCAACAGGGAGGCGGGAACGGCTTCATTGTCGTCGCACTCCACTGCTTGCTGGATGATGCTGGCCTTGCTGGTCCCCCAGGCCATCAGGATGATTTTTCGCGATTTGAGTATGGTGCTGATGCCCATGGTGATGGCCATGCGCGGCACTTCGCTCATGTTCCCGAATTCAAGGGCATTGGCGGTTCGGGTGGAGGGATCGAGTGTCGTCAGCCGCGTACGGGTATAGATGCCGCTGCCGGGTTCATTGAAGCCGATATGGCCGTTGATCCCGATGCCGAGTATCTGCAGGTCGATACCACCGGCTTCCTCTATTTTTCTTTCATATTCCTGGCAATGGGCTTTGATTCGATCCTTCGGGACAAGGCCATCCGGAAGATGATAATTCCGGGGATTGATATCGGTGTGCTCGAACAGGTTTTTGCGCATGAAGGAGTGATAGCTCTGCAGCGCATCGTTGTGCATGGGATAATACTGGTCGAGGTTGAAGGTGATCACATTTTTGAAACTCAGTCCCTCTTCCCGGTGCATCCTTACCAGTTCGGCATATAGGGTCTTGGGTGTGGATCCGGTTGCCAGCCCGATTACACAGTTCCTTCCTTCAGCAGCCTTCTGCCTTATCAGGTCGGCAATGATGCCCGCAATAAAGCGAGAGGCTTCCGCCGTTTCCGGAAAAATCTTTACGGGAATCCGCTCCAGTGAGTCGGTGAGGTCGAATGGACTGCTCATGATGGTGCTGATTTCTGTAAAATTACCGGAATAGGCACTACGACCGTCTTCCTCCGATGAATCCTGTTTTACAAAGGGGTTAATACCGATTGGATATCTGTAATGGACCAATTTTATTGGCCCAAACAGCTATCACATCGGCATTATACGGAAAAATATATGGTTTAAAAATAACATCACTTTCGTATAACTTGCGTCTGCAGGGCAATTAGCAGTCCTTTACCAAATTCAATAAAGATGGAAAACCCAAGCCGGGTGCTGATTGAAAAATTCTATTCCGCCTTCCGGCAACTCGATGCCGAAGGCATGTGTGCCTGTTATGATGAGCAGGTTGTTTTTCACGATCCCGTTTTTGGCTTGCTGCGCGGACCGGAGGTAAGAGCCATGTGGCGGATGTTGTGCGCGCGGGCCGAGGGCTTTTCGTTGCGCTATGAAACGCCTGTCGACCGGGGTGACGGATACCATACCTGCGACTGGCAGGCCGATTATCTTTTTTCGGCCCGGAAGCTGCCGGTGAAGAACAAGGTGCGGGCCAATATGCTGATTGTTGACGGGCGCATCACCGAACACAGCGATGCCTTCAGTTTACCGGGCTGGTGCCGGCAGGCGCTGGGCTTGAAGGGCTATTTGCTGGGCTGGAACGGTTATTTCCAGCGGCAGGTACAGTTGAAGGCAAGAAGGGGGCTGATCCGTTTCATGAACGGCTGATGGGCCTGCTGGCAAGGGAATTGCTGATTTTCATCCGACCGCATACCAAAACGGGGAGCTGTTGCGTTCTCTATCCCTCAAGCCCTGTTCCATGCTACAGTCCGTGATACGCACCACCCCGCCGGTTTTCAGAAAAACCCTTGTTGTCACCTTCATTCTTGCCCTTGGGTATCTCTGCGCGCTTTGGGTCAATGCCGGAAATTGACCGTTCTTTTTTTCGCTGATTGCAGCAGCCGGACTCAGGCTCCTGCGTCGGCCATATTGGGTATTTCCTCAGCTTTATACAATCCTGCATCCAGTTTCTTTTTCGTTTCCTCGAATGCGCGGAGCGTAGTATCGATGTCTTCGTCGCTGTGTGCGGCAGTAGGAATGAGCCGGTAGATGATGTCGCCCTTGGGGATGACGGGATAAACCACGATGGAACAGAAGATATGGTAATTCTCCCGCAGGTCCATCACCATTTGGGTGGCTTCGGGCACATCTCCCTTCATATAAATCGGAGTGACCGGACTGTTGGTATTCCCGATGTCGAATCCTCTTTCTTTAAGACCTTGCTGCAATCTTTTCACATTGTGCCAAAGCTTGGCACGCAGTTCGGGCATGTTGATGGCCATATCCATGCGCTTGATCATGCCATCCACGATGATCAGCGGCAGGCTCTTCGCAAAAATCTGCGAGCGTGTATTGTAGCGCAGGTATTTGATGACGGCCCTGGGTCCGCTGATAAAGGCGCCGATGCTGCCCATGCTTTTCACGAAAGTGCTGAAGTAGAGATCGACGTCGTGCTGGCAGCCCTGTGCCTCATCGGCACCGGCTCCGGTGGGGCCCATATAGCCGAACCCGTGCGCATCGTCAATCAGCATGCGGAAGGAATATTTCTTTTTGAGGGCCGTGATTTCGCGCAGGATACCTTGTTCGCCGTCCATGCCGAAAACGCCTTCGGTGATGACCAGGATTCCGCCTCCGGTTTTTTCAATCATTTTCCGGGCGCGCTCCAATTGCTTTTCGCAGTCGGCAATATCGTTGTGTTTGAAAGCATAGGTATGGCCCAGATGCAGTCGAATCCCGTCCATGATGCAGGCATGCGATTCTGCGTCGTACACAATCACATCGCGACGGTTCACCAGAGCGTCGATGCAGCTCATGATTCCCTGATAGCCGAAGTTGAGCAGCATGGTATCCTCCCGCTGCACGAATCCGCTGATGATTTTCTCCAGGTTTTCGTGGAGTGTGGTGTTACCGCTCATCATGCGGGCACCCATGGGGTTGCCCATTCCGTATTTGGCGGCAGCCTCGGTATCGGCCTTCCTGACTTCAGGGTGGTTTACCAGACCCAGGTAGTTGTTGAGGCTCCAGACAATCATTTCCTTTCCGCGGAAGCGCATCCTGGGACCCAGTTCTCCCTCCAGTTTGGGAAATGCAAAATAGCCGTGCGCGCGGTCCATGTGCTGCCCGATGGGGCCCCCGTCCTTAATCAGTTTGTCAAAAAGATCTGCCATGTATGGGATATGCTTTTGGTGAAACGATGAATGGTGCAAAAATAGGTTTTTGGCGTCAAGAAGTCCGATGGCAGCACTGTTAGGTTCTTCAGATGCCTGGGAGCCGGTTGTTCACGGAAGGTTAATGATTAAAGGTCGCTTGAAGCTGACTAATTTTGTATTCCGGGTTTAGAAAATTGCTGACCGGAGTTCCCGTCTGAAAAAATTCTTTCTGATTATGCGCCAGACCATTTTGTTGATTATTTCATGCTTCATTTTCTTCAGTTCCGGGGCACAGAAAAATGCGTCGGGTAAAGCGTCTCAGATTCCTGCTGCACTGAGTACAGGAGAGCAGATAGGGAAAAAGCCGAAGCTGGTAATCGGACTCGTAGTCGATCAGATGCGCTGGGATTTCCTTTACCGTTTCCGGAGCAATTATTCTTCAACCGGCTTCAACCGGTTGTTGCGGGAGGGGTTCAGCTGTGAACAAACGCTCATCAACTATACGCCCACTTATACGGCACCGGGCCATGCGGCCATCTTCACGGGAAGTCCCCCGGCCCTCTCAGGCATTGTAGGCAACGGCTGGTTCGACCGGCAGTCCGGCAAATTTCGGGTAGCCGTTACCGATACATCCGAGTCGACCGTGGGCAGCGACACCCGGGCAGGGCGGATCAGTCCACGGCAACTGCTGACCACCACACTGGCCGATGAAATGCGCCTGGCCACCCATTTCAACAGCAAGTCGGTGGGCATCGCCATCAAGGACCGCGGGGCGGTACTTCCGGCAGGACATACGGCCAACGCGGCTTACTGGTACGATGATGAATCCGGAAACTGGGTAAGCAGTACCTATTATATGCAGTCGCTTCCCGGCTGGGCCAAGGCTTTCAATGCGCAGGAATCACCCGATCGGTTCATGCAGCAAGACTGGAATCTGCTGCTTTCGCCGGAGGCCTATTCCCGGTGTGACCGCGACATGCCTGGTTACGAGGCTATCATCGAGGGGCTTTCCGAATCCGGATTCCCGCACGAGTTGAGCCGCATCAGTAAAAAACGCTTGTCGGCCTTCAAGACCACACCCTTTGCCGCCACACATACCTTCGATATGGCCCGTGCCGCCATTCAGGGTGAGCAACTCGGCGGGGGTGCCGAAACCGATTTCCTGTCCATCAGCATTTCCTCTACCGATTACATCGGCCATGCGTTCGGGCCCAATTCGCTGGAAGTGCAGGACGCCTATCTGCGGCTCGACCGTGACTTGTCTGCCTTCCTGCAATACCTCGACAAGCGGCTGGGTAGCGGCAACTACCTGTTTTTTTTGACGGCCGACCACGGTGTCTCCCAAATTCCCGAATTCCTTACCGAACATCATATCCCCTCCGGTCGTTTTGAAAATGATTCCCTGCGCAACCGGCTCAATCAGTCGGTCCGCGAAAAAACCGGACTGAACGGCGCCGTCCGCATGGTTACGAATTACCAGATTTACCTGGCCGATTTGCCGGATGACAAGAAAGAGATTGTATACCGTACGATTCAGGAGGAACTCACCCGATTCCCGTTTATTTCCCATGCCTTCCGGTTGAATGAGTTGAGTGCATCCAGTTTGCCTGAACCGGTCCGTTCCAGAATGGTGAACGGGTACTATCCGGCCCGTTCGGGTGATATCGGGTTCCTGGTGAATTCCGGCTATGTGGAGGGCGATCGGAAAGGCACTTCGCATGGGCAGTGGAATCCATACGATGCACATATCCCGCTGGTCTTTTTCGGCACGGGTATTTCAAGCGGCAAAACCTATCGGGAAACAGCCATCACCGACATTGCGCCCACTGTGGCCGCCCTGCTGCAGATACAAATGCCGAGCGGCTCGGTTGGAAAAGTAATCGGAGAATTGTTCCGCTGAAGAATGAATTTTTAAAACCTGTTGGCTCTTATCTGATTTCCAGCGGAAGCGACACGGCACTCTTGTTGCCCAAACGGTCTATGGCTTCAAACAAAAGCACACTGTTTCCGGCGCAGTCTATGCCCGGATAAACCTTGGTGTCGATTGAATATATTTTGTCGGCCGGGCGAAAACGCTGCGTGTAAGCCGGCAGCTCCGTGCCGTTTTTCCGTACGGAAAGCGTCAGCGTTTGCAGCGTGGTTTCATCAATGATATTGGCCTTGAAACAAACCGGTTCACCTACATTATAGCCCGGTGTACCCAGCGGACTGAGCAAAGTGATTTTCGGTCCCTCTATGTCCTGTTTCATGGAACTGGGAGAAGATTTGCTGCAAGATCCGAGCACAAACAAAGCAATCAGTGGGAATAAGGTTTTCATGATCATAGTTTTTTTAGCTTTGGATGATATCCTCATTTAATCGTATGGAAAGATCCGTTTTCCAGTATTTTCATGGGTGGACAGCCCGACCAATCAGGGTGCCGGCAGTACACCGTTCCACCTTGATATCGGCATAGGTACCGGTTGTCAATCCGCCGCCGGGAAAAACAAGCATCTTGTTCTGGTCATTCCGGCCGCAGAGTTCTTCCTTGTTTTTCTTCGAATGCCCTTCGATCAGCACAGTGAACGTCTTGCCCACATCGGCCTGCATGCTTTGCAGCGAATGTGTGCGATGCAGGGCGATCATTTCATTCAGCCTTCTTTTTTTAACAGGTTCCGGCACATCGTCCTTGAACCGGCGGGCAGCCAGAGTACCGGGTCTTTCACTGTAGAAATACATATAAGCAAGATCGAAGCGGCAGGCTTCCATCAAACTCAGCGATTGTTGATGGTCTTCCTCGGTTTCGGTGCAGAACCCGCAGATCATGTCGGTGGAAAGCCCGCAGTCGGGCAGGATTTCGCGGATACGGTCCACCTTCGCCAGATACCATTCGCGGGTATAGGTACGGTTCATCAGTTGAAGTACACGATTGCTTCCGCTCTGAACGGGCAAGTGTATGTAGTTGCAGATGTTATCGTACCGTGCTATGGTGAAAAGCACTTCGTCGGTAATATCCTTGGGATGGGAGGTTGAAAAGCGCACCCGAAGCAGGGGGTTGATTTCCGCGACTTTTTCCAGCAGTTGTGCAAAACTGACCATTGCTGATTGGGCTTTGTCGTGCCACTGGTAGCTGTCCACATTCTGCCCGAGCAGCGTCACTTCCCGGTATCCCTCGTCAAAGAGCTGTCGGCATTCCGCCACAATGCTGTCGGCATCGCGGCTTCTTTCCCTGCCACGTGTGAAGGGAACAACACAGAAAGAGCACATATTGTTGCAGCCCCGCATGATGCTCACAAAGGCGTTCACCCCGTTGCTGTTCAGCCGGATGGGGGCGATGTCGCCATAGGTTTCCTCACGGCTCAATAGCACATTCACCGCTTTTTGGCCGCTGTCGGCTTCCGCCAGCAAGGCCGGAAGGGTGCGGTAGGCATCGGGGCCCACCACCAGATCCACCAGTTGTTCTTCCTCCAGCAATTTTTCGCGAAGCCGTTCGGCCATGCAACCCAGCACACCCACCAGCAGGGAGGGGCGGTTCCGTTTGAGGGGCTTGAAGGATTCGAGCCGGTTGCGTACGGTGGTTTCCGCTTTTTCCCGAATGGAACAGGTATTTACCAGAATGAGGTCGGCTTCGGAAAGGGTGGGGGTGCTGCCATAGCCACATTCCTGCAGGATGGAGGCCACCACCTCACTGTCGGCGAAGTTCATCGCACAGCCATAGCTTTCAATGTAGAATTTCCGGGAAAAACGTTGCAGGCTCTTTTCTGCTGCAGGTCGGAATGCTTCACCTTGCCTGCTTTCATCGTGTTCTACCGCGGTATGGTCGGTGTGATAATGCATTGGAATTATCGTGCTGCAAATTTACAGCATTAAGGCTGCAATCGACCTTCTGTAAGGGCGATCAACCTCTCCGGAGATGCGATTGTTTCAGAAAAGTTTCAAAGGCCTCGAGCGGAAAGCTGCTCAGGTTCTGTGATTCCTGCAACAAGGCTTTTTGGGCCACAAGTACGCCATAACGGGTGTCAGAAAATCCGGCGATATGGTGCGCATCGGGATTGATGGAGAGCAATACTCCCTTGCGGATGGCCCTGCGTATATGGCGCCAGTCGATATCGAGCCGGCTGGGGTTCGCATTCAGTTCTATGGCCACGCCGTTGGCGGCACAGGCGTCAATGATGCGTTCATGGTCCACCGGATAGCCTTTACGGCTTAACAGCAGCCTTCCGGTCATATGCCCCAGAATGGTTGTGTAGGGATTTTCAATCGCACCCATCAGCCGCATCATGGCCTTGTCTGCGCTCATGTTGAGGTTGCTGTGGATGGAAGCGATAACAACTTCAAAGGTCCGTAACACCTCCGGCTCATAGTCGAGCTGGCCCTCGTTCAGGATATCGCATTCAATTCCCTTGAAGATCCGGAAGGGTGCCAGCTGCGCATTCAATTCGTCGATCTGACGGTGTTGTGCCCTGATCCGATCTTCCTGCAAACCGCTTGCATAAAATGCACTCTTGCTGTGATCGCTGATGACGAGGTAGGCATAGCCCTGTTGTTTTGCCGCTTCGGCCATCTTGTCGAGACCATCGCTTCCGTCGCTCCAGTTGCTGTGACAATGAATGATACCACGGATAGCGTCTGGTGTCAATACACCGGAGGCCGGGGTTCCTTCTCCCGGGTCATTCAGAACAGTAAGTTCCCGGGCATAGGGGGGGAGAAAAGGCAAACCATGGGTTTTAAAGAAATCGGATCCGTCTTCTTCAAGGACAGGATAGTCTTTTCCGAACCTCGATTCAAGAGCAGAAATAAATTCCTTCGAACTGGTTTTTTTAAAGCACAGTTCTGCATAATTGCTTGATTCTGTTATGTTTATATGTATTTTGATTCCAGGCTCGTGTCGAAATAACAGATATTCTTTTACTTCAACATCCTGTTCAATAAAACCCTCCGCTTCGGTTAGTGCCTTTCGCACTGCTTCGGCCGGGCTGTCTGTTACCCATTCAAGTTCCTCCAGCGTTTCAAGTTGCCGGGCAAACGCTCCGCAGATTTGAACCCGTGAAGGTGTCAGCAGACTTTTTATTTTTTTGTCGAGTTCAAGGGCAAAGGGTTCAAGTTGGGCATAGAGGAAATGTCCGAGGTGCTGCAGGTAATAATTGACATTCTCCAGGATGGTGCTCTGTGTTTTTTCTCCGAAGCCTTTATAATTCCTGAGCCGGTTTTCGGCACAGGCATAACGGAGTTCGCCGACGGTTTCGATGCCCATCTCTTTCCAGATGGTGGCGATTTTTTTGGGACCGATGCCTTTTATCTTCATCATTTCAAGAATGCCCTCAGGTGTTTTTTGGATCAGGGCATCCAGTTGTTGCAGCCTTCCGTATTGCAGCAGTTCGGTAATTTTTTTCGCCGTGGAAATTCCGATGCCTTGTATCGTGGCGATTTTTTCTTCAGGCAACTCCTGCAAGGGGTAAGCCAGTTTGTCGATGGTGAATGCGGCAGTGGCGTAAGATTTTGCCTTGAAACTGTTTTCTCCGTGAATGTCGCTCAGTTTGGCGAGCAGGGAAAAATAGTCGGCGATGGCGGAATTTTCCATGAAAATTTATTGGCGGGTTATCATTTTTGAGGGTTGTATTGCCGGATTCTGTTTGGGCAGCTTCTGAATATTCGTGTTGTTCCTGAACAGGTTTCTATTGTTTTTGCGTGTCAACCGCTCATGCCTGTGAAGCATCTATAGCAAATGTATTACCGGCTTGGGATAAATTTTACTTACCGGCTTGACGATATGTTTTCACTTCTTTATTCCTGATTTGCCTTCGTTCGGTCTCAGTTTACGACCTTGGTTCCGGTTTTCCATAACAGGCTGAAATCCGCTCCCACAGAAGATTTCAAAAAAAAAGCCCCGGAGAAATCCGGGACTTTATGCTTTTTCGCTGAGAAAACTTACTTCTTCTTAGCGGCTTTCTTAGCGGCTTTTTTAGGAGCAGCTTTTTTAGCGGCTTTCTTAGCAGCTTTTTTGGGAGCGGCTTTCTTAGCAGCTTTTTTGGGAGCAGCTTTCTTAGCGGCTTTTTTTGCAGTTGCCATGTTTTAAAATTTAATGGTTAGTAAATAATGCTCTAAAATAAAAAGCATTTCAGAAACTACCAAAAAATTTTGATTTTTTTAAACTGCCGCTTCAGCCGCAAGAACGGAAACATAATTCTTATCGCCCCGTCCTTTTTTGAATTCCACCAATCCGTCGGCGAGTGCGAACAGGGTGTAATCTTTTCCGACACCCACATTCTTGCCGGGATGATAGACGGTTCCCCGTTGTCTTACAATGATGTTACCCGACTGGGCGAGTTGCCCGCCGAATATTTTAACACCGAGTCTTTTGCTTTGCGAATCGCGGCCGTTTTTTACCGAGCCTTCACCTTTCTTATGTGCCATGGTTGGATGTTTGTGAAATGGTCAATGATGGTTTCATCAATCGGACGGTGGTCAGGCGATACCGTTGATTTTGATTTTCGTGTACTGGGTACGGTGACCGCGCTTTTTGCGGAAGCCCTTCCTTCTTTTCATCTTGAAGGCGATGACCTTGTCACCCTGAACCAGGTGGTCGACGATTTCGGCTTTCACCCGGGCGCTTACCGCTTTGCCGGCCGAAAGGGTTCCGCTGTTGTCCACCATCAGTACCTCGGAAAATTCGAGCTGATCGCCGTTCTTTCCGCCGAGGTGGGGAACATATAACTGGTCGCCGGCTTTGACCTTGTACTGGTGGCCTGCGATTTTTACTACTGCTAGCATGGCTGATTTTTTTGGACGGCGAAGGTAGGCCAATTTCCCGAAAAACCCCGTTTGAAGAGGCATTTTTTACCCCTATCGGCCTAACTTCACCTTTTTATAGCGCCCGTTATCCGCTATTTTCAGCCCGGGCCTTAATGTCCGCCGCACATGCTGCTCCGTTTTCTGCCGTTCCGGATCCTTTATACACTATACATTTTTATCCTGTTCACCGGATTTCTGTTGCTGATTTTCCCCATCGTAGTTGCCGCTTCCCTCCTTGGCAGGGAGCGGGGCGGGAATATCATAAACAAGCTCTGCAAGCTCTGGTCCCGCAGCCTCATGCCGCTCTGGGGTATCCGCTTTTCTTCCCATTTTGAGGCGCCGCATGACCGCAACCGGACCTATGTATTCGTATTCAACCATATTTCCTACATGGATATTCCGGCCCTCATGCGGGCCATCCGCGGTCAGTATTTCCGCATCCTGGCCCGGTCCGACCTTTCGGCAATTCCGGTTTTCGGCTATCTCTACCGCCACGCCGTGGTAGCGGTTGACCGCAGCAGTCCTGAAAAACGGGCGCAAAGCGTTACCGAACTCAAACAGGTCCTGGCATCCGACATCTCTGTGGTTGTTGCCCCCGAGGGCACATTCAACACCGGCGGAAAGCCCCTGAAATCTTTTTACGACGGCGCTTTCCGGGTGGCCATCGAAACGCAGACGCCCATAAAACCCCTGCTCTTTCTCGACAACTACCATCGCCTGAATTATGCAAGTATATTTTCACTTACCCCCGGTCCCTGCCGTGCGGTTTTTCTTGAAGAGGTACCGGTTACCGGTTATTCCATCAGCGACCTTCCCCTGCTTCGCCAAAAAGTGTATGACCTGATGGAGCAACGCCTGATCCATTATAATGCAGGATGGATCAGGCCGGATTGAGACTGCTGTCCATCTTTCCGGACTTTATCCAAAAAATATACGGCTTATCTTGAGCAGGAAATTGCCATGTCCGAACTCTTCCCCCATACGCCCTCAGCTTCCGGTACGGATGCCGATACCCCTGTTTATGCCGAAGTGATTCTTCCGCTGGCCGTACCCCGTACCTATACCTATGCGGTACCTGCCATGCTCAGCAGCCGCATGCAGCCCGGCTGCCGGGTAGAAGTGGAGTTCGGCAAGCAAAAACGGTATGCGGGAATCGTAAAGGCGATTGTACGTGAAAAACCGGCCTATCCCACCAAAGGCATCATCAACCTGCTCGACGAAACTCCGCTGCTCTATGCTAGCCAGCTTAGGATGTGGAACTGGATCAGCAATTACTATATGTGTTCGGAAGGCGAGGTGCTTCTTGCCGGATTGCCGGCGCATTTCAAAATCAGCAGCGATACCATCCTCCTGTATAATGAGGAATTCGGAACGGACTATACCGCACTGACCAATGATGAATATGTGGTTGCCGAAGCCCTTGAAATCAGGCGGCAATTGCACCTCCGTGAGGTCCAGCAACTTCTCGACGCCCATCGCGTGTACCCCGTCATCAAGAAACTGATTGAAAAGCAGGTCTGCATCGTCTGGGAATCGCTCAGCGAAAAATACAAGCCGAAAATGGAGCAGTACCTTGTGCTGCATCCCGATTATGCATCGGAGGAGGCGCTGGCTTCGTTGCTCAACAACTGGAAAAGGGCGCCGGGACAGATGGAACTGCTGCTCAGTTATCTGCACCTCAGTAAGACAATCGGCGAGGTTACCCAGAAGGCGCTGCTTGAGAAATCCGGCGCAGGTTCTTCCGTACTGAAAGGGTTGGTTGATAAAAAAATCCTGATTCAGGAGAAGCGGCATGTCGATCGCATCCGCCAGCTGCCCAAACATCTTGAGACAGACTTCACACTTACTCCCGCTCAACAAACGGCGCTTGATCTGGTGCGGAGAGCATTTGAGTCGAGGCCCGTATGCCTATTGCATGGGGTTACCGGCAGCGGTAAGACACAGCTTTATGTCAAACTGATGGCAGAGTATTTCAACAAACAACGCCAGGTGCTTTATCTGCTGCCCGAAATCGCGCTTACCGCCCAGATGATCCGCCGACTGCAGCAGCATTTCGGCGGGCATATCGCCATCTATCACTCACGGTTCAATAACAATGAGCGGGTGGAACTTTGGAAAAAGGTCCAGTCGGGCGAGATCAAGATCGTACTCGGCGCCCGAAGTGCCCTGTTTCTTCCGTTTCGTGACCTGGGCCTCATCATTGTGGACGAGGAACATGATACTTCTTACAAACAACAGGATCCTGCACCACGGTACCACGCGCGGGATACAGCCATCTATTATGCATCGCTGTTTGGTGCCCATGTGTTGCTGGGAACTGCCACACCATCATTGGAATCGTATTTCAATGCACGAAACGGTAAATACGGCCTGGTGGAACTCAATGAGCGTTTTGGCGGACTGGAATTACCGGCTATCGAACTTGTGGACGTACATCAGGTGGTGCAGAAAGGCCGGGTGATGCTTTCGCCCCAGTTGCGGGAAGCCCTGTCCAAAACCATTGCGGAAAACCGTCAGGCCATCCTTTTCCAGAACCGCAGAGGCTATGCGCCGTATCTTATCTGCGGTACATGCGGCCATCTGCCCCAGTGCAGGGATTGCGATGTGACCCTCACCCTGCACAAGTTTTCAAACAAACTGCATTGCCATTATTGTGGTGCTACTTACCCGCGTCTGGTGGAGTGTCCCGCTTGCGGCTCGGTGAACTGGATCGAAAAGAATTTTGGTACCGAAAAGATTGAGGAAATCATCGAGCAGGATTTCCCTGCGGTGAACGTGGCACGGATGGATGTGGATGCCGTAAAAGGCAAGTCGGCGCACGACAACCTGCTCAAACTTTTTGAACAGCACCGGATTGATGTACTGGTAGGCACGCAGATGGTTGTGAAAGGTCTCGACTTCGAAAAAGTACAGCTGGTGGGCATTCTGGATGCCGACGGGCTTTTGGGCTTTACAGATTTCCGGGCTGCTGAACGCGCATTTCAACTCATGGAACAGGTCAGCGGCCGGGCCGGTAGAAAGGATGCGGGAGGAAGGGTACTCATCCAGGGTAGTCGCCTGCAACATCCGGTAATCCGTTTTCTTTTGCAGCACGATTACCGGTCCTTTTATGAATTTGAAATCGGCAACCGCAAACAGTTCCATTATCCGCCGTATTGCCGCCTCCTGAAGATCACATTGCGTCATCCTTCAAAGGAAACCGTACAGGAAGCGGCTGAAAAACTCGGCGCTGCCCTGGGTGCCCAATTTCCCGGAAGGGTGCTGGGGCCTGTAGCCCCTTTCGTCAACCGGATCCGCAACCGCTATCTTATGGAGCTGCAGATCAAGCTTACTGCCGGTATGCCTGCCAATGAACGGGAAAAACGGATTGTTGCGGCACAGTTCAACCTGTTACATGCCGAAAAACGGTTCAGCGGGGTTCAGCTGATTGCAGATGTCGATCCGGTATGAGCATTCATGTACTTTCGCAATGGCTATGCATATAGAACAACAGGTTTCCCTCCGCCCGTACAACAGTTTCGGTATGGATGTGACCGCAGCCCGTATGGTGCGTTGCGCATCTGTGGAGTCGGTCCTGGAACTGCTCGATTCGCCGTATGCCAAAGACCTGCTGGTACTTGGCGGGGGAAGCAACATGCTTTTCACCCGCGATGTGACGGCCTGTGTGTTGAAGAATGAGATTAGAGGAATTGAGCTGGTTTCTTCCGACGAGGAGTATGTTCTGGTCAAAGCCGGGGCCGGTGAAAACTGGCATCAACTGGTCTGTTTCTGTGTGGAGCAGGGGTATGCCGGAATGGAGAATCTTTCCCTGATTCCCGGAAATACCGGTGCTTCCCCCGTTCAGAATATCGGCGCATACGGGGTGGAGTTGAAAGATGTTTTTGAATCGCTCGAGGCGGTACATATCGATGACAAGAAGCTGCATACGTTTCACGCTTCCGACTGTGCGTTCGGATACCGGGAAAGCGTGTTCAAGACACGTTTCCGGAATCAATTTATCATCACTTCGGTAACCTTCCGGCTCCGGAAAAAGCCCGTATTCCATACCGGGTACGGGCCAATCGTCAGGGAGCTTGAGCGCATGGGTGTTCGTGAGCTGAGCATTGCTGCAATTGCCCGGGCGGTAATCAATATCCGTTCTTCCAAACTACCCGACCCGGCAGTGATCGGCAATGCGGGCAGTTTCTTTAAAAATCCGGTGGTAGACCGCGGCAGTTTCGAAAAAATCTGTGCGGCTTTTCCGGAAGTCGTTCATTTCCCCGCACCGGGCGAACGGTTCAAACTGGCAGCGGGCTGGCTTATCGAACAATGCGGCTGGCGCGGGTTCCGGCGCGGTGATGCAGGCTGCCACCCCAATCAGGCGCTGGTGCTGGTCAACTACGGCAACGCTACGGGAAATGAAATTCGCAGACTTGCCGAGGAAATTGCTGCTTCAGTGCTTCACAAATTCGGTGTGCAGCTGGAAGCCGAAGTCAATATCTACTGAGGACATGTTTTAGAAATGATAACCGAGCTTTTGTGTGAGTTCCGCGGGCAGTTCGGGTAAGCGGCTTCGGTCGATGAGGAAACTGCTTAATCTTGCGAGCTCCCCGAATACATAGTGCCTGTCCATCGCCCCCTTGAGATATTGGGCCCCCGTGCTTCCTCCTGTTCCGATCCGAGTGCCGATCATTTTTTGCACCATCCCGAAATGCCTGAATCGCCAGTTGGCCATCTGCTTGTCGATTTCGAGCAGGAGTTCGATCAGCTGGAACGGTTGCTGCAATGCCGGATAGCCGCGGTAAAGCTGGATAAAGAGAGCGGCCCTGCAGGCTTTGGGACTGAAATGGCGGATCTGCCCGGAAGTTTCGCTGTCGAACATTTCGTGGAACGCGGCAGCATTCTCTTTTTCACCCTCGGAAAGCGAGCGCATGTATGTTTCCGTATAAAGACTCCAGAATGAAAGATTTGATGCTGTGTTTGTTTTTAGGAATGCCTGGTCTTCGATGAAGGGCATCCGTTCAAGCCAGCGGTTGACCAGTTCGGCTAACGAAGTTTCGCGCTCCGCTTTTTTCACGGTTTCGATTTCTTCCGTATTGAGTTGGGTGGTGTAATAGTGTTGGCCATGTCTGGCTTCGAAACGGAGTCCCAGCAGGGCTTCTATTTTTTTGAACTGCCAGCTTTGAAATCCGGATGCCGGCCGGAGCAGGTCCCTGAACTCAAGGAAATCCATCGGCGTCATGGTTTCCATGACATCCATCTGCGCAACCAGCAGTTTGAGGATGGTATTGATTCTCGACAACCGGTGCACAATGACCTGCAGGTCGGAGGTATTATCATTCAGTACCGGCTTTTGCAGGATGCCGATGACCGACTCCAGTTCCCAGATGATCTGCCTGAACCAGAGTTCGTACGTCTGATGCGTGATGATGAAGAGCATTTCATCGTGTGCAGGCGGATTGCCCGGTTTCTGGCTCTCGGGATGCTGGGCATTCAGGATGCTATCGAGTTGCAGATAGGTGGAGTAATGAACGGATTGTTCGGATGACATAGGTTCAATAATCGGATAAGGGTTGTTTTGCGGGAACGGTTTGTTGCTTTGGTGTGTTTCCTTTTTGGAGGAACCCCAGGTAAAGTTCTTTCATATCGTGCACCAGCCGTTGCCGGGAATATTTCCTGATCACATTGCTGCGTCCCGCTTCACCCATGCTTTTCCGAAGCGGTTCATTGTTGATAAGTTCCACCACATGTCCGGCGAATCCCTCCACATCATTCACCGGCGTGATGAATCCGGAAACACCGTGGGTGACAATGTCTTCAACACCGCCTACGTCGGTCGATACTACAGGCTTCTCAGCGCTTTGTGCCTCGATAAGTGATACGGGTGTTCCCTCGTTGTTGGAGGTGAGCAGTATGATATCCAGACCGGCCAGCGCCTGGTCGATTTCCGTTTCCCAGGAAGTAACCAGTACATCGGTATCCTCGCCGGGATGGGTGATGAAATAGGAATAGGAAAGGCCCAGCTCACCGGATTTTTTTTCCACCTGACCCCGCATATCGCCGTCGCCGATGACTGCGAAACGGATTTTTTTATCTGGACAGGCTGCGTTGACTTTTGCGGCTACTTCAAGGAACATATCGTGGTTCTTTATGGCTACAATCCTGCCAATGATACCGATCAAAATGTCATCCGCTGCGAAGCCGTATTTGTTCCGGAAGATGATGCGTTTGGTGTCTTGGTCTTTGGAGAATTTATCAAGATTGAATCCCAGCGGGATGGTATGGATCTTTTCAGCCGGGGCGATCCGGTACACCGAAGCGAGTTCATGCTTTTGTGATTCGCTGATGGCGATGATGGCATCGGTTTTCCGGGCGAGGAAGCGCTCCATCCTCACAACGAGCGATGAGATGAACGTGTTGAAATACGAGTGGAACACATGGCCATGGAAGGTATGTACCACCAGCGGAACCTTGCAGGAACGTGCAGCAAGCCGGCCGATGGCTCCCGACTTGGAGGCATGGGTATGCACGATGTCGGGCTTGAATTCGCGGATGATTTTTTTGATGCGGAAATAGGCTATGATATCGGAAAAGGGCATCACCGACCTGCGCATCTCTTTGATTTCAATAGGCGAAAGGCCCAGCTGGTTGGCAATATAGGTCGCATCCTTTTCTGTGGCATCTTTTCTGCCTACCAGCAGTTTGGTTTCAAATTCGGGGGAAAGAAAAGCCGAAAGCAGGGTAACATTGTGCGAAGGCCCGCCAATGATCATTCGGTTATGGATGCGCAGTATCCGGTACATTTTGACGGGTAAATATAGCGAATGCACTGCAATACTTTAAGCATTGAAATCCACATACCACCTGTTTTTTACTGTTGTATGGAATTGAATCAAAATAATTAGTTTCACCCCCTGAATCAACAGTTATGAACAAAGTATATGACGATGCGGCAAATGCCCTTATGGATGTTGTTTCCGGTGCCACAATTATGTTGGGCGGTTTCGGACTTTGCGGCATTCCTGAAAACTGTATTTCCGCCCTGGTAAATATGCGTGTTACGGGACTGACCTGCATATCCAATAATGCCGGTGTGGATGATTTCGGTATCGGTCTGCTGTTGAAAAGCCGACAGGTCAAAAAGATGATTTCCTCATATGTGGGCGAGAATGCCGAGTTTGAGCGACAACTGCTCAGCGGCGAACTTGACGTGGAGCTCATTCCGCAGGGCACCCTCGCCACCCGATGCCTGGCCGCGGGTTACGGCATGCCGGCGATTTATACGCCGGCCGGTGTAGGTACTGAAGTTGCAGCAGGAAAAGAGGAGCGGGAATTCAAGGGAAAGAATTATCTGCTGGAATATGCGTTCGATGCCGATTTCGCGCTGGTGAAAGCCTGGAAAGGGGACACTGTGGGAAATCTGATCTATAAGGACACTGCACGCAATTTCAATCCGCTGATGGCTATGGCCGGAAAAATAACCATTGCTGAGGTGGAAGAACTGGTTCCGGCAGGGACGCTTGATCCGAACCAGATCCATACGCCAGGAATTTATGTGCATCGAATCTTTCAGGGGAAAGACTATGAGAAGCGCATCGAGCAGCGAACGGTACTTCCTGCTTCTGCACGGGGATAGGAAACAAGCTGAAAAAACGAACGGCAAAACACAACCCAACATCCATGGCACTCGATAAGAACCAAATCGCACGCAGGCTGGCACTCGAACTTAAGGACGGGTACTATGTAAATCTTGGAATCGGTATTCCCACCCTGGTGGCCAATTTTATTCCTGCGGGTATGACCGTGACGCTGCAAAGTGAGAACGGTCTGCTGGGCATGGGTCCATTTCCTGAAGAAGGAAAGGAAGATGCCGACCTCATCAATGCCGGTAAGCAAACCATTACCACCATTCCCGGCTCGGCCTTCTTCGACAGTGCCATGAGCTTCGGAATGATCCGGGCGGGTAAGGTAGACCTTACGATTCTGGGTGCGATGGAAGTGAGTGAGCGCGGCGATATCGCCAACTGGAAGATACCCGGCAAAATGGTGAAGGGAATGGGCGGAGCCATGGACCTGGTGGCCAGCGCCCGGAATATCCTGGTGGCCATGATGCATACCAATCCCAAGGGGGAAAGCAAACTGCTTCCCGAATGTACCCTGCCCCTTACGGGAATCGGTTGTGTTCGTAAAATTGTAAGCGACCTCGCCGTGCTGGAAGTAACCGGAGAAGGGTTTCGGCTTTTGGAAAGGGCTCCCGGTGTTTCCGTAGATGAGATAATTTCTAAGACGGCCGGCAAGCTGATTGTGGAAGGCCCGATTCCTGAAATGCGGTTTGCCTGATCAGGCGGGCTTCTTTTTCCCCAATACTTCCACTTTGACCCGGGTAAGGCCTGAACTGATATACCCCAGTTTTTCCGCAGCGGCCCGGGTAAGGTCAACTATGCGTTTCATCTTAGGGTGGAGCCGGTCGTTCACTTTCACCACCACCGTCCGGTTGTTGCGCAGGTTGGTGATTTTCACCCAGGTGCCCAAAGAGAGCATGTTGCAGGCACAGGTCATTTTCGACTGGTTGAAAATTTCACCGCTCGCCGTTTTTCTTCCATGGAATTTGTTGGCATAGTAACTCGCCTGGCCATACAGAATTTTTTTACCGCCCGGATTTTTCCTGGAGGCTGCCGTAGAATCCTGGGCAGTGGCAGTCAGGCTGGAGAGGGTCATCCAAATACAAAACAGGAGTCCTCGGCTGCTGGTGCAGGGTCTTAGGAGGTTCATGCATTAAATATAGCCAAATTATTCGGTAAAGTATTTCTCCCTCAACTGACGGTCTTCACCGTAGATGTCTTCGTGGAAGATCAATTTGCCCTCCGGGGCTTCACAACTGAAGTAATTGATGAATAGCGGAATCCGTTTGCTGATTTCCACCTTGCGGTATTGTTTCTGCGCAAGCCAGGCCTGCAGGGAATCGACCGTATAGCGCAGGGTGTCTCCCGCTTTCAGGTTGATGCTGTCGTTGCGGGCGATGTAGCGGGCAAGGCTGTCCCATTGCTCAACACGTACACAGCCGTGACTCAGTGCGCGCGAGGCTCGTTTGAAGAGGTAGCGCTGGTTGGTATCGTGCAGGTACACGGCGTATTCGTTGTTGAAATTGAATTTCATGATGCCCAGGGCATTGCGGTCGCCGCTGTTCTGCATGATCTTGTAGGGGATTCCTTTGGAATACTTGCTCCAGTTTACCGATGCGGGATTGATGGGTTTGCCGTTGGAGCCGTAAAGTTGCAGACCCAGCCGTGCCAGATAATTCGGATTATTTTTCAGTTTGGGCAAGTATTGTTTGACGATGATGCTGTTGGGAACGGTCCAGGTCGGGTAGATTACCATATCCGTCAATTCACTGCGCAGCAGGGGCGTGCGGGTTTCAGGTTTACCGCAGATGATTCTTGACTCCAGGGCAAGGCTATCGTTTTCAAAAACCTGAAGCCGGTAGGCGGGCAAATTAACCCAGATGTATTGCTGCGGAAGGCGTGTGCTGAATTCCTTATACCGGTCCAGGGTAATTGCAACCCGGCGGAACCGCTCCGCATCCGAGGTGTTCATGTTCCTGATAAGAGGGGCATCGATGTTGCCGGTGGGTTTAAGTTTTTTGAGCCGCTGATAGGCTTTCACTGCGTCTGAAAGCCCGGCAGAATCAGGCAATTGTTTATTTAATTCGATACAGCGGCTTTCAATTAATCTTTGCCTTAGTGCTTTGATAAAGGCAAGGGAATCTTTTTCATCTCCTTTTTTGTACGGATAACGAACATACGTGTACTGCTTACGGTCCATGCTGTCGAGGAAATCGGGCAGGGCCGCTCTTAATTGCCGGTAAGCTGCAATAGCCGGTTCCGCTTCGGCGATAACGGGCCCCGGTTTTCCTTCATTGACAACCCGCGTCAGCATTCGCATCAGGAACTGCTTTTTTTCGGCAGTCGGCTTGTGGATGACGGAATGCTCCATTCTGCCGTAATGCAAATCGTTGAGCAGATGAAGGCAGGCGTCGGTATACAGAATATCGGCTTCGCCCCAGGCGCTTAGGTCGGTTTCACCCGTGGTATCGGCATCGGTTTTTTTTCTTAGGCTTCGGAGTGCGTTTTGATGGTATTGATGAGGGAAAAGTCCGTATTGCTCCGATTGGTTGATGAAATCAAGCAAGCTGTCGGAAACCGGAAGCCATTTCTTCGACCGGCTCCACATGTTGCCATAACCGTTGGTGCGGTAAAAACTGTCGGTAAGCTGATGTAGAAACAGGTTGACGCTGTCGTTCAGCGGTCCGTTTTTTTCCAGGACCTTCGTAAGGATATCGCGGTTGGTATGGGTTATATCCGATCCCGCATCGGCAAGTTTGATCTTGTCCGATGCCTCAGGGGTATCGGCAAGACCCGTGCATGCGGACAGGTGCATCACGAGCAGGATACTTCCGGCAAAAAAGTGATTAAGGTTCGGTTTCATGGACGCAACAACCTGTGCAGGATGTTTTCAGGGTTTCCGGAAAAACTTTGCAGAACCAAGTTAGTTGATTTTTGTTGATTGCAAAGCCAAGCGAATGTATTTTCTAAGGAGGCCCTGCATCAAGCCTAAAGGAAGATGTTTCCGATTTTTTGTTCCATCATCATCAGGTCGGTCAGTACAACGGCAGTAACGGCTTCGGCAATCACGGGAACCCGTAGCGCAATGCACCGGTCGTGCCTGCCTTGTACAATCAGTTCTTCCGTCAATCCTGTTTCCACATTCAGGGTTTGCTGGGGCCGGGGTGTGGAGGATGTGGGCTTTATGGCGATGCTGAACACAAGTTCATTTCCTGAAGTGATGCCCCCGATAATACCACCGCTGTGGTTGGTTGCCGTTCGGCCGCCGGAATCCAGCAGGGCGTCATTGTGTTCACTGCCGAACATGCGGGCTGCGGCAAAGCCGGTTCCGAATTCAATACCACGAACAGCGGGAATGGAAAAAACGGCATGGCTGATCAGCGACTCCGCCGAATCAAAAAAAGGTTCACCCAATCCGGCAGGAAGTCCGGTTGCCCTGCAGGTCACGATTCCTCCTACGGTATCGTTGGCTGCAAACGCTTTCTCCAGCCCTTTTTCAGGATTAGATTCACCGCCAGCCTCCGTAAGTTCTGCACGAATTGTAATGCCGGACTTTGCAAGAAGCTTTTTTGCGATTACACCCGCTGCAACCAGTGTCAGTGTGAGTCGACCGCTGAAATGTCCGCCACCCCTGTAGTCCTCATGTCCGCCGAATTTCTGATGCGCCACCCAGTCGGCATGCCCGGGTCGGGGAATGGCTCTCTGCTTTTCATAATCGGCACTCCGGGTATCGCTGTTCGGAAAGGTGAGGGTGAGCGGAGCTCCGGTGGTTTTTCCGTTGTGCCATCCGCTGGCGAATACGGGAATATCCGATTCCCTACGAGTTGTGGTTCCATTGGCGCCGGGTCGCCTGCGGTCGATATCGGTAAGAAAATCCGATTCGCTGAGCGGCATTCCGGCAGGGCATCCGTCAATCGTGAGTCCGATGCAGGGGCCGTGCGATTCTCCAAAGACACTCAACCGGAACAAACGACCGAATGTGTTCATGATAATCCGTTTAACGGTTCAAAGATAAGCGGCTTGTCTGGTCATTCCGATTGGATATTCAATGGCACTATAGTTCTTCATCAAACTTGATTAGGCATATCCCGGTTCAGGTGTTTCAATACCTCAAAGAAATCCGGAAACGATTTTCTGACCGCACGGGCATTGATGATTTCTACCGGGCCTTCAGCCCTCAGTGCGCCGATTGCAGCCGCCATGGCAATCCGGTGGTCGTTGCAGGAATCGATTGAGGTTGCAGCAAGTTTAGGTTTGCCTTCGATGATCATCAGATTATCCTGAAGGGTTACGGGTACTCCGAAACGTTGAAGCATCTGCGTGATTGAATCGGCCCGGTTACTTTCCTTGTTTTCAAGTCGTTGTATGCCTTCAATGACGCTGGTACCCGCGCAGCAGGCGGCCAGTATGGCAAGCGGCGGAAAAAGATCGGGGCAATGTGTGGCGTCAAAATGGAAGGGCTTAAGCGGCTGCTTGCCGGAACCGGTATTGATGACGATGTTTTTTTCGGTGATGGACAGGGGCACACCGGTCATCATCAGGGCCTGAAGTACGGCACGGTCGGCCTGTTTGGAAAACACATCCAGTCCGGTTATCGTCAAATTGCCGGAGATGGCGGCACCGGTCAGGAAGAACGCTGCAGTACTCCAGTCGGCCTCTACCGTGTATCGTATGCTGCTGTTTTCCAAAGCCTGATTCGGATGTACATGAAATTCCGATTCGCCTGAGGTTTCAATCCTGTAACCGAATTGGTTCAGAATAGCAATCGTCAGATCGATATAGGGTTTGCTGCTCAGGGAAGTTGCCCTGATTGTTGTCGGTTCTTTTACCGATGCTGCGAAGGCAAACAATAAGCCGGAAAGATGCTGTGAACTTTCGGCGGCATCGATATGCAGGGATTTGGGTTGAAGAGGACCTTTAACAGTTATCGGCAATTGGTTCAGGTTACCGGTTATGCCGATGTTCAACTTTCGGTAGGATTCTTCCGGAAAATGCAGGTTCCGATGCTTCAGGCTTCCTTCTCCGGACAGCGTAATACTTCTGTTGCAGAGCGCGGCAATGGGTGTGAACAGCCGGGCGCAGAGGGCGCTTTCTCCGCAGTGCAACGACAGGGGGCCGGTATTTTCTTCTGTTGCAAACCTGTGGAACTCACTTTCAATCATCAGGGTTCCTGGTCCGGTTTCCGTTACCGATGCGCCCAGTTGCCGGATGATGTTCAATGCCGCAAGTTCGTCGGAACTGTTACCGACATTGGAAAGCAGGGTAGTGCCCTTATGCAGAAGGGCGGCAGCGCAGGCCCGCTGCATGCTGCTTTTCGAAGGAGGGGCCTGAAAGGTGCCTTCAAGTTTTCCGGGAAGCGCAGAAACAGTCATGACATAAAGGTTAACCGCAAATCATGTGGATAAGGTCGGCGAACTGGGCCAGGGGAATTTTTTCAATCCTCGCTTCGCCAATCGTTTTGAGCAGGATGAAGCGGATAGCATCTCCCGATTTCTTTTTGTCTTTTACGGCGAGTTCGAGCAGTTGTTTCGCGTCGGTTTTCCGGGCTACCGGCAGGCCGTATTGTTGCAACAAATGCATCAACGCAGCTTTTTCTGTAGAAGGGAAACCGAAAATTTCTTCGGAGCAGGAGGCGGCAAGCATCATACCCAGACTGATGGCATGGCCATGGGGGATCCGGTGCAGCATTTCAAGCGGATGGCCAAGTGTGTGGCCGAAATTGAGCAGGTTGCGTTTGCCTGCTCCCTGTTCATCTTCAGCAACCAGCACGGTTTTGAGCAGCACATTCCTTCTTACAAGGGTATGCAGTGCTTCGGGGTTGTTTTGATAAAAGGAAATTTCATGTTGTTGCAGATCAGAAAACAAACCGGCATCGGCGATACAGGCATGCTTGATGATTTCGGCGAAACCGCTTTGCCATTCCTCCATGGGCAGACTGCTCAACACGGAATAATCAAAAAGAATGAACTCGGGCTGATAGATGGTTCCCGCCATGTTTTTATAGGGACCAATATCGATGCCGTTTTTTCCGCCGATGGCGGCATCCACCATGGCGAGCAGGGTAGTGGGCGCCAGTGCAAGTCGCATCCCGCGCATATAAACCGACGCCACATAGCCGGCAAGATCGGTGACCACGCCGCCGCCTATACCGATGAGGATACTCTCCTTGTCGGCATCCAGCCTTATCAGTTCTTCAAGGATGCGGTCAACTGTTTGTTGTTTCTTATGCGCTTCACCCGAAGGCACAATGATGCGTTGTAGGCGGGAAAGTTTTTCCGGCAGCAGGATGCTGATGCGCTCATCGGTAAGAATGATTGTATTCCGGTCCGGGGTCAGTCTTGGAATGGCGTCCAGGCATTCGTTGAAATGATAACGGGTTTGTTTTCCCCCGATGGTTGCAATCTGTCTTTCGGGGTGATTGCTACTGTATGGTTGTGCGCTGTTCAAATCGGCAAATATGAAGTGTCAACTGTTCATCATCCTGTTCTGGTGACGGATGCTTTCCATATGCACGGCATCAAAATAGCGTTTGATAAACTCCTCGCTCAGTCCCAGCGTTTCCGCCTTGTCGAATGCACGCTGCAGGATTTCATTCCAGCGCTGGGGTTGCAGGATGGTGATATCGTTTTCGCGTTTGCAGGAACCGATCTGGTCGGCCAGCCGCATGCGGTTGCTTAGCAGGCTCAATAGTTCATCGTCTATCTGGTTGATTTGTTCCCGGAGCAATCCCAGTTCATCTCGGATGGCAGGTTCGCTTACATTTGCCTTACGCCATTTCAATCCGTTCAGCAGGTTGAGCAGGTTTTCAGGAGTGATCTGCTGCTGCGCATCGCTCCAGGCCCGGTCCGGATCGATATGGCTCTCCAGCATGAGTCCGTCGAAATCAAGGTCAATGCTTTTCTGGGCGATTTTTCCCAGCAGGTTCCGGTTGCCGCAGATATGGGAAGGATCGCAGAGCATCAATAATTCCGGGTATCTTCTTTTCATTTCTATGGGCAGATGCCACATCGGTGCATTGCGGTATTCACTTTGCCCGAAATAGGAAAAGCCACGATGAATCAACCCGATGCGTTGGATGCCGGCCTTTCTGATCCGTTCTACCGCACCGGTCCATAGCTCAAGATCGGGACTTGTAGGATTTTTGATCAGCACGGGAACATCTGAGCCCGAAAGCGCGTCCGCTACTTCCTGAACACTGAACGGGTTGGCCGTGGTTCTGGCGCCGATCCAAAGCACATCGGCGCCGGCCTGCATGGCGGCTTCAACATGGGCTGCTGAAGCCACTTCGGTGGTGAAGGGAAGCCCCGAGATTTTCCGGGCCTCTTGCAGCCATTGAAGGCCGATTGTTCCAACCCCTTCAAACAAACCCGGCTTGGTACGCGGTTTCCAGATTCCGGCCCTGAGCAGGTGCACCCGGCCTGTTGCTGCAAGCCGGAGGGCGGTTTCCATGACTTGTTCCTCCGTTTCGGCACTGCAGGGTCCGCTAATGATCAGCGGCGAACTGTCCGTCGCATTTCGGGCAAGTGATAATCTGTTAAGGGGTTCAGTGGTCATGGACTAAGTCGGTGGATACGGTTTTTCCCGGGAGCCGATCCGTATTATTATATCAAAATTACGGGGGACGCTGCACCTGGCATCGTTGTGTCTAATGGGATAGGCATAAAAAAACGCCCCTAAGAATAGGGGCGACATAAACGATTGCTTGCCATATGAAAAAATCTTTCTTCCGGCAAGGAAGATACGGAATGGTAGCCGGAATTAAGGCTTTTTAACTTCTTTAACTGCGCTGTCCACAGCGTTAACTGCAGTTTTGGCGGCAGAGTCAACAACAGCTTTAGCTGCGCTGTCCACTACTTTTGCAGCAGAATCCACAGGAGCGGTAACCGGAGCTACAGCAGAGGAGTCAACGGCAGGAGTGGTTTCAGTTTTCTCACCACCACCACAGGAAGTGAGTGCGGTCGCGAATGCGAAGACAACAAGTAATTTTTTCATTTGATCAGGTTTTAAATTTTAGGAGATTTCACATTGATACCCGAGGGGAGAAAAGGTAACCCGCTACCTTTGAAAAAATTTTTTTTGGGGCTTCGGGTTACTATTTTCCGGAGCCGGGTATTAAAAGTGACTGTCCGGTGACTATTTCAGATAAGGAAAGCGAACTTCTCAGGGGACTTGCGAATGGCGAATCGGCAAGTGTCGAAGCTATTTATCGTGATAACTACCTTGTAATTCAATCCTTTATCCTGGCGAATAGCGGTACAGTGGACGATGCCCGGGACATATTTCAGGAATCGATGGTTGTGCTGTATGAAAAAACCCTTAATCCGTCATTTTCCTTAAATTGTCAAATCAGAACCTATGTTTACTCCGTATGCAGGCGCTTATGGCTTAAACGGCTCCAGCAGCGTAAGCGTTATTCGGTACAGGTTGATGGCCTGGAAGAGGTGGTTCCGGTGGAAGATGCGCTTGAAGACCATGAGCAGCGCAACAATGACTACCTGATGATGGAACAGGCGATTTCCCGGATCGGGGAGCCCTGCAAAAGCCTGCTCGATGCCTACTATATCCATCGGAAGAGCATGCAGGAAATCGCTTCCGATTTCGGGTATACCAATGCCGAAAATGCCAAGACCCAGAAATACAAATGCCTGGTGCGGCTGAAGAAATTGTTTTTTGCGCAGTATAAAAATGACTGACCATGGATGAAACCTTGTTGTTTGAATCGGTGGAGCGTTACCTGAACGGTCACATGTCGGAGCAGGAGCGTGCCTACTTCGAGGATATGCGCCGAAACAATGCCGAATTGGACCAACTGGTGGTTGAGCAAACCCATTTCCTTCACGGACTGGAGCAATACGGGCAAACCCGAAAATTCCGGCATCTGCTGGGTGACGTGGAAACCAAACTGGCGGCCGAAGGAACCATCTCGGCACGTCCTTCGGCTATCCGCGGGAAGCTGGTGTATTTATGGTCCCGCTATCGCCGGAATATTGCCGTTGCAGCCACTATTGCCGGCTTCATTTCACTGCTTACCTCAGGTTTACTGATTTCATACAACAAGAAATACGGTAATGAGAACTATGTCGAACTGGTAAACAGGCTCAACAAGACCAATCGCGAGGTTGAGATCCTTAAAAAAAACAAGCCGGCTTCCCAGCCGGCGAAGCCCGAGCCTCAGGTCGATTACCGGGCTACCGGTTTCCTGCTCAGCAACAAGGGATTGCTGCTGACCAATGCACATGTTGCCGGTAAGATGAAAAATATTTACGTGGAAAACGGCAAGGGTGACTATTTCAGCGCCCGCGTGCTTTTCAGCGACAATGCCACCGACCTGGCTCTTCTGCAGATAACTGACAGCGCCTTCAGATCGCCTTCCTCCCTTCCCTATGCCATCCGTAAGTCGAACGCCGACCTTGGTGAACAGTTCTTTACCCTGGGTTTCCCGAGAAGTGAAATCGTGTATGGTGAGGGTTATCTGAGTGCCAAGTCGGGCAGTGAAGGCGATTCCCTTTCCTACCAGCTCACCGTTTCCGCCAACCCGGGTAATAGCGGAGCCCCCGTCATCAACCGCAGCGGTGAAATTATCGGAATCATAACCGGCAAAGACGCCCGCGCCGACGGTGTTGTCTATGCCACCCGGTCGCGGTATATCTTCCGCCTGATTGAGCAGTACAAAAAGGAGAATCCTGCTGCTGCCATCAAACTCAGCACCTCCGGTGATTTGCGCCGTATGGATCGCAGCCGCCAAATCCGCACCATGGAAGATTTTGTTTACATGGTGGTCGGTAATTGACAACAGGTACTTTTGAAGTAACGCAATAACGTTCTTTTTCCTCGATCGCAGGAACAATCCCCTTCTTCAATAGGTGTCCTATGGAATCCAACTTCCTTCAAAGCGCCCGCAGACTATTCCTTTATTACAAGGACTTGAGCGAGAAGGCGATGGCCCAGGTCTCCGACCAGGACCTGTTTCGTCAGGAGCATCCGGCGACAAATTCCATAGCGATCATCGTAAAACACCTGAGCGGAAATATGATTTCGAGGTGGACGGATTTTCTGACTACCGATGGTGAAAAGCCTGAAAGGAAACGTGATGCGGAATTTGAACAGTTTGGTTCAACCCGCAAAGAGCTGATGGAGTGCTGGGAAAAGGGCTGGAGTTGTTTGTTTGCTGCCCTGGACCCTCTCAACGAAAATAACCTGGGTCAGAAAATTCTTATCCGTAATGAACCGCATACGGTGATGGAAGCCATCCACAGGCAGTTGACGCATTATGCCTACCATGTGGGACAAATCGTGCTGCTGGCCAAAATGTATCGTCCGGATGAATGGGTTTCACTATCCATACCCCGCGGTTCCTCCTAATACCGATTGGATATCTGTAATGGACCAATATCATTGGCCCAAACAGCTATCACATCGGCATTATACGGGAAAATTTTTGGACTAAAAGTAACTTCACTTTCGTATAAGAATATAACCGGAACATGCAGGATGAATCCCGATAAAAAACAAACCCTCCCCGGTGAACTTGCGTTTCGTGGAGGGTTATTGATTGAATGCGGTAGGCTGATTGCTCAGTTCGAATGCAGAATCATTTCAACGCTTCGATTTTTTTGACAAAGTTGGCCTTGGGCTGGGCGCCAACGAGTTTGTCAACCACCTGCCCGCCTTTGACAAAAAGTATGGCGGGGATGCTGGTGATGCCGTAGGTGGAAGAGACCTCAGGATTATGGTCCACATTCACTTTGCCCACATTCACTTTCCCGTCATATTCACGGGCCAGCTCTTCGATCATCGGCCCGATAGCCCGGCAGGGTCCGCACCATTCCGCCCAGAAGTCGATCACGGAGAGTTTATCGGAATCCAGAACACTGGTTTTGAAGTTTGCATCGGTAAATTCCTGTGCCATGTTGTTATTTTTTGAGGTTAATTATTTCAATGATGATCAAATCTACAGCCAAATCATGAATTCCGACGGATTGTCAGTTTTCCGGGTTGGGCTTATACCGATTGGATATCTGTAATGGACCAATTTCATTGGCCCAAACTGCTATCACA
>CAZZLI010000022.1:15281-30417 GCA_964655055.1 uncultured Ferruginibacter sp. | reverse complement strand
ACCGCTTTGACACCGAACAACAATAATACCGGTTGGATATCTGTAATGGACCAATATCATTGGCGCAAACTGCTTTCACATAGGCATTATACGGGAAAATTTTTGGACTAAAAGTAACTTCACTTTCGTATAAGATTCAACCGGAGGTATTTCCGTCATCATCAACGCTAAACAACATGGAAGAACTGATCAAAAAAATAAGTACCCAGGCCGGCATCTCCGAAGAGCAGGCCCTCAAAGCCCTTCAAGCCGTGAAAGATTATGTGAAGGAAAAATTTCCGATGATGGCAGGTGCGGTCGATAACCTGTTCGGAAACACCAATTCCTGATCCGGAAACATTGGCAATAAGAATCAACGGAGCACTTCGCGACTGATCACCAGTTTCTGGATTTCGCTGGTCCCTTCCCCGATGGTGCAGAGTTTGCTGTCGCGGTAAAATTTTTCCACCGGAAAATCCTTGGTATAGCCATAACCGCCGAAAATCTGAACCGCTTCGGTGCTTGCCTTTACCGAAACCTCGCTGGCATAATATTTGGCCATGGCCGACTCTTTGGTGACCGACTGTCCGCGCATTTTCAGGTCGCAGGCCCGCTGGATCAGCAATTCGGCAGCTTCAATTTCAGTGGCCATATCGGCCAGTTTGAACGCAATGCCCTGAAAGTTGGCAATAGGTTGATCGAACTGATACCGCTCCTTCGAATACTGCAATGCCGCCTGATACGCGCCCCGTGCAATACCCAGACTGAGTGCCGCTATGGAGATGCGGCCACCATCTAGAATCTTCATCGACTGCTTGAACCCCTCACCGACTTCACCCAGCCGGTTGGTGTCGGGGATGCGGCAATTGTCGAAAATCATTTCAGCCGTTTCGCTGGCACGCATGCCCAGCTTGTTTTCTTTTTTTCCGGCACTGAATCCGGGTGTGCCACGCTCCACAATAAAAGCCGTTGAATTGTTTTTGGCACGGGGCTCACCCGTCCTGCACATGACCACGGCCACATCGCCGCTCTTGCCGTGCGTGATCCAGCTCTTGGTACCGTTGATGATCCAGTCGTTGCCCGATTTTACCGCGGTGGTCTTCATATTGCCGGCATCGCTGCCTGTATTCGGTTCAGTCAGTCCCCAGGCACCCAGGTATTCACAGGTGGCCAGCCTGGGCAGATAGTTTTGTTTCTGCGCCTCATTACCGAAAGCAAGGATATGCCCCGTGCACAGCGAATTGTGTGCAGCCAGTGAAAGACCCACCGATCCGCATACCGCCGCAATTTCCTGGATGATGGCGTTATACTCGAAATAGCCCATGCCGCTTCCGCCATATTGTTCGGGCACCAGCACACCCATCATTCCGGCCTTACCCAATTCCTTGAATACATGCAGGGGGAATTCCTGCGACTCATCCCATTCCATCAGATAGGGGCGGATATGTTGTCGGGCAAAATCGCGTGCAGAGGCCGCAGCCTGAAGCGTGAGTTCATTTGGCGTAAAGTGCATATTGTTTGGCTTAGAAAGCCGCAAATTACGCCTTTTGAAAATACTAACACCCGTTAGTGTTATTCGTTCACGCTCAGATAGGGAGCAAGTTTCACAAACAGTTCAGGCGTTACCATAACCAGCTTTTTCAAATCCTCGATCCGGGCGAATTCTCCGTGTCCGTTGCGGTATTGAACAATGGCCGAAGCCAGGGGATAGCGGATATAGGGATGGATTTTCAGTTCGTCCACCGAAGCCCGGTTGATATTGAGTTTCCGGAGAACCGGATTCGGGCAGGTCAGGCGGTTGCGGATCAGTTGGTAGGTACTGTCACTCAGCCCGTAGGTTTCTGCAATCTGTTCAACCCTAACAAACCCGCCCAGCCTTTCGCGGAAGGTAACGATCCGGTTGGCGAGTCGGCTGCCGATACCCGGCAGGAATATCAAGGCCGTGGTGTCAGACAGATTCACATCAAGGGTGGAAGGCGTCCGAAAAGGTTTTTCATTCGCCGTTTTCTGAACATTGGGTTCGTTGTTCCAGGAAGGCTTTGCTGCTTCCGCAATGCGCATATAGGGAATCAATTGCCCGGCCCGTTCCGGTGGAATGCCCCAGATCTTGCGCAAATCTTCAGGCTTCCGGAAGCGGCCCCCTTTTTCGATATAGCGCTGTAGGGTGCGGATGGTTTTATCAGGAAGTCCCAATTTTTGCCAGCCCTGCCCATCAAGTGTGTTGGGGTCAAAATAAAAATAGGAAGCCGGTGTTGTCCATTGTTGCTGCTCCGCAGAAAGCTTTTTTCCGGCCGGACTTCTCTCCCCAAACTTTCCCGCATAAGCATGCTCGTTATCCGCAACGGGTTGTATGGCCAAAGTAATCAGTTGGCGCCGAAGTGAATCATCAACAAGATCTGCTGAAGGTTGGCGTACCAGTTTTTTTACCGGCAAAAAAATAATTACGACACTGAGTAACAGCAGTATCAACAGCCCGTTCCGCTCCTTTTTGGTAAAATAAAAATACTCGCGCAGTGTGGACCGCTGTTGCATAGGCATTCACTGAATGACAGGCTGTAAAATTCAGTAAATGGAAATGTTAGAAAAGGGTGGATTCACCAGCCTGGTAATGTTTTTTCAACAACATAAAGCCGAAAAGAATCCGTTGTTTAGAATCCCCTCAACCCAGAAATTGGTTATAAACGGCACGAATACCACGAAGATGTTGCTCCATCGTGTAATGGTCCTTAACACGTTGATAGGCAGCATCACTGTTCCGCTTCAATGTAGCTGCATCCGCCAGAAGTCCGCGGATTTTACCGGCACAATCCGATGCATTGTCGGGCTTAAAATAAACAGCCGTATCGCCGCATTGCTCCCGGAACGAGGGAATATCGCTAAGCAAAAGCGGAATGCGCAGCGCCATCGCTTCCAGAACGGCTATTGAAAATCCTTCATAAGCCGAGGACATAACAAAAAGACGGTACCGTGGCAGAACAAGCCGGATGTTTCTAACCTCCCCTTTCAACGACACGCTTGCAGGAAATTCACGCAGTTGTTGACTCAGGGATTCCTGCAAGGGCCCCGATCCGTAAAGGTCCAGCGTTACCGGTTCATCGTGCAACTGATGCATGGCTTCGAGCAACAACCGCTGGTTTTTCTGTTCACGCAGCGCCCCGACACTAACCATCGGGAAAGATTCAGGAGTGATGCTTTCAGGAACCGGTTCAGAAGAAAAAAAATCAGGATCAACGAAGGTGTGCAGCACACGACTGTTGGAGGAATCAGTACCCAACATGGAAAAATATTCCTTTAAAGCACCTTCAGCAACGGCAAGAATCACCGATAGCCTTTTCCGGTAACTGTAGCGGTCGAGCATTCGGATAAAGGCTTTGCGGTATTCAGGAGCGCCGGAGATAAACGCATGAACCGTGCTTACCAGCGGAATGGAAGAAGGTACCGCCAAACGGGCAATTACCGTAGGCCAGTAAAGATGGGTATGTACCAGATCGGGACGATGCCTGGCAATCAGCTTCCGTAACCGAAACACCGCTTTGGGATAATGCCTTACGGAGGGTAGTTGGAGGCAGATGACCTTTGCATTGATTTCAGCCGTATTAAAATGAAGGGCAGGGTCTAGCGTGACAATCAGATGATCGTATTCGGCAAGCGCCCGTGTCACATGCACCAGCAGCGTTTCGGCACCGCCCCTGCCCAGACTGGAAATGAAATGAAGTAATTTTTTTTGGGGCATCTTCCTTTATTGACGGGGAATCAGATGAAGGTCGATCAATTTACGGTTGGCACAAAAATCTGCTTTGGACATGGGCGTTCCGTTGAGCAGGATCTGATAAGGCAGACGTTGAAGTACATCATACAAGGCTTCCAGTGAATCGTTGCGGTTGAGGATGGGCTCGGGATGTATGGCAAGTATGATAACCGGCCGGAACCGCCTGATCACGTCAAGTCCGCCCCGGAGCGTATCGAACTCGGCACCTTCCACATCCATTTTGATGAAGTCCACTTGTTCAAGATTCTGTGCGGAAACAAAATGGTCGATACTGTCAAGCTTCACCGGTATGGCCCGCAAGGGTCGGTCTGACTTGTAAGGCACCAGGCTGTTGCTGTTATCGGCCTCATGGTCCGATACAAAAAAATCGATACTGCCGGGCGCTAATCCCATGGCCGAATTTACCGGAACCACCTGCCCTTCGAGATGATTCATGCGTATTGTCCGATCCAGAACGCGGTGTGTGGAAGGGGCCGGTTCAAAGGCATATACTTTTGCACCCGCACCCGCCCATTTTGCAGCAATGACGGAAAACAAACCGATATGCGCACCGATATCGAGCACCACAGCGCCGGGTCGGATATGTTTCCGCAGCAGCGAAAAATTTTCAGCTTCGTAATCAGCCGGAAAATAACGGATGTACCGCGCAGGCAGTTTGATACGCGTATCGCTGATCCTCCGATGGAGGCCTTTACCCCTCGTCAGCCATTCCAGCATCCGGTAAAACGGTGTGGTATCAATCATGATGTTTGTTGGCCTTAACCGTCCTGTTGATTTCCCGAAGCGGCTGACGCACCAAGAGCACACTGAGCAGCAACATCAGGGCGTATGCGACAAAAGAAGCAATGGCAGCACCAGAACTTCCTGCAGCGTTCACCAGCAACGCATTCAAAGAAAATGCCACCAGGATGGCCGTTGCCGCTAAAAATACAATTTTCTTTTTCAGCTTATGGTAGAGCAGCCAGGAAATGAAAAAGTAAGCGATGGCCCAGCAGAATTGACCGAGGCAAAGCCAGAGATAAAAATCCAGTCCTGCACGATAGGCCGGCTTGAGCAAATACATATACACTACCGGAACAATGCCCGCTACAAGCAGTGTAAATGCAAGATGGGCAAACAGATAGAAAAGAAACAGGCGACGGATGGCAGAAGCATGTTCGTGCTGATTGCCAAGCAAGGCATAAAGCCGCGGCTGCACATATTGCAGCAAGGCGATGCAGAACACATTGATGATGGAGGCGAATGTGACCGCCACGCTATAGACCCCAACGGCAGCCAGATCACGGGTGAAGTATTCAATGAACCAGATGCCGGATGCCCCCAGAAGAAAAACACCCAGCTGAAACAAGAAAACAGGACCGCCGTAAACCAGTTCCTGACGAATGGGCGCCGATCGCAGGTTACCGGTAAGATCCTTGTGCCGCCACAAATAAAACAGCGCGTAAAGGGCAATCGCTCCGTAAGAAACCACAACACCCGTCACCCTGCCGGTCCATCCCCATCCGCAAAGACTGATGAGAAAGATGGCGAGCGCTATTTCAACAAGCAACCTTCCCGTAGCGGATAAAAAATAATGCACCGGCTGGTTGCGGTTGCGCATGAGTATGGTAAGCAGTTCATGAAGAAAAACCAGCCAGGCAATCAAAGGCAGTGTTGCAGCCAGCAGCGGTGTGATATGGAACCGTTCGGCAAGTGTGTTTCGGAAAACATAACTTCCACCCGAAAAAAAAAGGGCAAGCAAAAGCGGCATCCACAGGGCTCCTGCCATGAAATTGCGGAACCCTTCCTTCCCAAGTTTGAAATAATCGGCCGTGGCCGACTGCAGCAATCCCAGAGATATTAGCGGAGTGAGCAGCAGGATGGCAGTGTTGAAGAGGCTCAGCACCCCGAAATCGGCTTCCGACAATACCCGGGTAAAATAAAACAGTAACAGGAAGGTGATACCCTTGTTCAGAAAGTTGGATCCCGTATACAGCAGCAGCGGCCGTAGCGATTCGCTTTTCATCCATCGGGAAAAACGCGGAAGTTGGGCCATGATCGGGGTTGTGGCAAAGAGGCGCCGGTAAAAATAATCAATACCCGAACGAAAAGCAGAAATACCGGATGCAGCACTCATGTTTTGCGGATACCGCTCACCACAGAAGCGACGGAGTTACCATAATGTACTTTCCTGCCGTTCACACTACTCATTCCATATTTCTCAAACCAGGCGGCAACTGTGGGAATCCGCTGGGGCTGGTCGTAAGCCGGAGAAAACATATCGAAGGTATCGAGCACGCACCATTCCCTGAGCTGCTCATAGTTCTGGCCCCGCGGCAGGGTACCTTCGATATCGCAAAGAGGGATGAAGCGGTTGACAAAACGACCAATGCCGATGGAGGTGAAGAAACGGCTGAGGGTAATCATCTTGTCCACATGCTGGTCGATCAGGTTGAACAGCCGCTCATGGCTGAGCCTTCGTGTAAAGGGCCTGAAAATATACTTGGCCTGCAACCGGGTCCACCAGCCATTGACTCCGTAAAAATCCACGACCAGTTCTCCGCCGGGTTTTACCATATCAATCAGTGCCTGCACCGAACGCTCCACATCGGGTGTGTGTTGCAGAACGCCCAAACAAACCACTTTATCAAACTGGGCTTTGGCGAAGGGTAACTCATAAATGCTGGCCTGAAAAAGATGCAGGCGCTCATTCGGGCCATTATTACGGAAGTTGGCCTCCACTGCGTTGGAATAATCCACACTATAGATATTGGCCTTGGTATGTTCCAGCATTACCTGCGTAAAACGTCCGGCTCCGGAACCCACTTCAAGAATCGACTGACCGGAGAGGTCTTCCTTATCCCATCCGGTTTCTGCGAAAAACCGTTCACGGCTGATATCGAGTTTACTGCTGCGGTCAATTTGGGTGGCAACGAATTTGTTCCATTGATACCCGAAACTTTCCGAATAATTTTCTTCCTGTGTAATACGAAAAGCGCCATTCTTCTTAGGGAACACCAGCCGGCTGTGTTCGTACAAGCCTTCGGCAGCCCACATAAGTGCGTTGCGACGAAAGGGATGTATCAGCTCGATGTTCATGGATTCAGGCGGATATAGGAAGTTCCGCAACGGAATAACGGATTTTGGGGGCAGGGTATTGCCTGAATTTCATCGTTTCAACGGGTGGCGAACCCCGAGCATACCGATAGCGATAAACCGCAGTTCAGGCAGGGTCAATTCCCCTTCCAGTTCAGGGGATTGTTGTGGATGTATTTGGAGATGATCTGGTAGGCACGTTCATCCCGAATGATGCGTTCATGGTAATTGCGTTGCCATATTTTGACGGGTTGGTCCCTGCCCGGATCGCCTTCCCGGTTCCGGAACCATTTGGTGACCCCGATTTTGAAACCCCTGACGATGGATCCGATGGACCGGGGAATCATTTTTTGAAATTCATGTTGTCGGGGCAGGGGCAGAAAATTTTCTGCCCCTGCCCCCGGGGGGCAAAATATTTTTTGCCCCGACAATTCAATAATCCCATGCACATGGTTGGGCATCACCACATGGGCGTGCAAAACGGCATGGGGAAAATGATCGGGGATTTCCAACCAACAGGCATCCGCCACCCTACCGGCCTCATTCAATATCATCCGGCCACGTTCAACCTTGCCGAACAAATGTTTGCGACCTTCACAACAAAGGGTGACAAAATAAAATCCGGCCCGTGAATAATCATACCCTTTCAGGCGAATCGATTGCCGGTTATGGATCCGTGGATCATATTTTGTTTTAGGATTCATTGTTTGGTTGTACGGGAATGGCCTTCCCACCTTCCATCCTGCAAAACAGGCCTGGAGATGACATGAAGAATCATTCACAACAGATCAAGCAAAACCAATCAGTTGAATTTTTTCGTTACCGCTAAAGGAAACAAAACTCGGAAAAGGATTTTCCGTCAGGCAGGGTATTTTCCCGTAGAAAAAACGTTTTTTCACCCAGGGATCAGGAAGCTACCCGCTTCAGGTATTCGCCATAACCGCTCTTGCTGAGCTTTTCGGCCTGTACCAGCAACTCCTCGCGGCTGATGAATCCCATGCGCCAGGCAATTTCTTCGGGGCATCCCACTTTGAGGCCCTGGCGTTTCTCTATGACGCGTACATATTCGCAGGCATCGCTCAGCGAATCGAAGGTGCCCGTATCGAGCCAGGCGAATCCGCGGTTGAGCACCGCTACTTTGAGTTTCTTATGCTGCAGGTACCACTTGTTCACATCGGTGATTTCGTATTCACCCCGGGGACTGGGGGCGATATTGCGGGCGATGTCCACCACGCTGTTATCGTAAAAATAAAGACCTGGCACGGCGAAATGGCTCTTGGGCTTGGCCGGTTTTTCCTCAATGCTCAGCGCATTGCGTTCTGCATCGAACTCCACAACGCCATACCGCTCCGGATCGCTGACCGGGTAAGCGAATATGACCGCACCGTCGGGGGTTGCGGCCGATTGCAGCATATGGCTGAAGCCCGATCCGTAAAAAATATTGTCGCCCAGCACCAGAGCCACCGAATCGTTTCCGATAAAAGGCGCACCGATCACAAAGGCCTGGGCAAGTCCGTTAGGTACCTGCTGTACCGCATATTCGATAGTGCAGCCCCATTGTTTGCCGTCGCCCAGCAGTCGTTGAAACTGCGACTGGTCGTCGGGCGTGGTGATGATGAGAATTTCCTTGATTCCGGCCAACATGAGGGTGCTGAGCGGATAATAGATCATGGGCTTGTCGTAAATAGGCATCAGTTGCTTGCTGATGCCCATGGTGATGGGATATAAACGGGTGCCGCTTCCTCCGGCCAATATGATTCCTTTCATCTTTCAGTTTTTTTATTTCGGCAGAAGCGCCGGTTGAATATGCAATAGGACTTCCGAAAGCAGGCACCCTGCTCCCCGATCATCGCTTTTCGTATTGTCCCTCGTAGTAGTTCAGGTAATCGCCACTGGTAACTCCCTGTAGCCATTGGGAATTGTCCAGATACCAGTCAATGGTACGGGAAAGCCCCTCTTCAAACTGGAGCGATGGCATCCAGCCCAGCTCCTCCTTGAGCTTGGTGGCATCGATGGCATAACGCAAATCATGACCGGCACGGTCTTTCACGAAAGTGATCAGCTTTTCGGAGTCGCCCTTCGGACGACCAAGTTTTTGATCCATCTGACGGCACAATTCCCGGATCAAATCAATGTTTGTCCACTCGTTATGCCCGCCGATATTGTAAGTTTCACCCACACGCCCTTTATGGAAGATAGTGTCGATGGCCCGCACATGGTCTTCCACAAAAAGCCAGTCGCGCACATTCTCCCCTTTCCCGTAAATCGGCAGCGGCTTGAGGTTGATGATGTTGTGGATGCAGAGCGGAATCAGTTTTTCCGGAAAATGATAAGGTCCGTAGTTGTTGCTGCAGTTTGAAATCTTCACGGGCATGTGATAGGTATGGAAGAAAGCCCGCACCAGGTGGTCGGAAGACGCTTTTGAAGCTGAATAGGGACTGCGCGGGTCGTAAGGCGTCGTTTCGGTAAAGAATCCTTCCGCCCCCAGCGAGCCATAAACCTCATCGGTGGAAATATGGTAAAACAGTTTGTCCTCGTAGTGCCCGTTCCAGTGCTTTTTAGCAGCGAGCAGCAGCGTGGCGGTACCCATCACATTGGTGTTCACAAAAGCCAGCGGGTCGGTGATAGAACGGTCCACATGGCTTTCGGCGGCGCAATGCAGTACGGCCGTGACTGAATATTTTTCAAAAAGGCTGTTGAGCAGGGCCGCATCGCAGATATCTCCCTTCACAAAATGATAGTTGGGGCGGTCCTCGATATCGGCCAGGTTCTGCAAATTGCCCGCGTAGGTCAGCTTGTCGATGTTCACAATCCGGTATTCAGGGTATTGGGTCACGAACAACCGGGTGAGGTGCGAACCGATAAATCCGGCCCCACCGGTGATCAGTATGGTCTGCATGGATCAGTTTTTGATGCGCACAAAAATAATCAGAAAATGCGGGATCCTCGCCCCGTTTACTGCGTGGGCAAGGCATACAAACCTGCCAACGAAAAACCGCCCGGAAAGGGCGGTTCATCAGTCAGTTAAAGAATGCGGTAAAGGGAATCAGTCGCGGCTGCTGATTTTGCTGAGCAGGCGCAGGATTTCCAGATAGAGCCAGACCAGGGTCACCATCAGGCCGAAGGCCCCGTACCACTCCATATATTTTGGAGCTCCTGCGGCAGCACATTGTTCAATCATATCGAAATCCAGCAACAGGTTGAGCGCAGCAATGACGACCACCACCAGCGAAAAACCGATGCCAATGAGCGAACCCTGACTCAGAAAATCGAAACGGATGCCGAAAAAACTGAGGACCAGGGTAATCAGGTAAAAGATGGCAATGCCGGCCGTAGCCAGAATAAGTACCGAACGGAACCGCTGCGTAACTTTAATAACGCCATTCGTGTACAGGAAATACATGGCAATGGCGGTGCCGAAAGTTAGACCCACCGCATTCATCACGATGCCCGGAGCCACATTGGCAAAAGCATTGTTATAGAGGGCCGATACCGCTCCCAGGAACAAGCCTTCCAGCAGCGCATAGGCCGGTGCCAGATAGGGCGACCATTCTTTTTTGAACATGATGACCAGGGCAAGAACAAAACCTCCGATCATACCGGTCCACATCAGGGGCGCCACATTGCCGCCGAAACTGACTTCCTTCCAGGAATAATAGGCGGTGGCCATCAGCATGAGCAGCATGAATCCGAATTTGTTCAGGATTCCGCGAACCGTCATGGCATCGGTATAGGAAGTTTGCGCAGCCCCTTGGATAGCTTTTTCGGAAAGGGTAGGGTTACCCGATTTGAAAAGTGACATTTCAGTTGTTTTTAGAAAATGAATATACGAATTCTTATCGCATACCGCTCATTTTTTTCAGGATACGCCCTGTTCCATGTATTGCTCGATGGGAGCACAGGTACATACAAGGTTCCGGTCGCCGTGGGTATTGTTGACCCGGCTTACCGAAGGCCAGAACTTGCTGTTGCGCACATAAGGCAAGGGATAGGCGGCCGTTTCGCGGCTGTAGGGACGGTCCCAGGTATCGGATACCACAACCGACTGCGTATGCGGCGCATGCTTGAGCACATTGTTCTTACGGTCGGCATGACCATCTTCAATAGCCTTGATTTCATGATAGATACTGATAAGCGCATCACAGAAGCGGTCCAGTTCGCCCTTGTCTTCACTTTCGGTGGGCTCAATCATAAGCGTACCGGCAACAGGAAAGGAAAGCGTAGGTGCATGGAAACCGTAATCCATCAGGCGCTTGGCCACATCTTCGGCCTCAATGCCTGCCGAGGTTTTGAAGGGCCGAAGATCAACAATGAATTCATGTGCGGCAGTTCCGTTCTTCCCTGTGTAAAGGATCGGATAATGCGCTTCCAACCGCTTTTTCATATAGTTGGCGTTCAGGATGGCGATTTCGGTGGAACGCTTCACACCCCGTGCACCAAGCATCTTGATGTATCCGTAGCTGATAAGCAGGATGCTTGCGCTGCCAAAAGGCGCAGCACTTACGGCATGGGTGAAACCCGCCTCTTCACTTGTATGCAAATGTCCGGGCAGGAAAGGAGCAAGATGTGCGGCCACACAGATGGGGCCTACACCCGGCCCACCTCCGCCATGCGGAATGGCAAAGGTCTTATGCAGGTTGAGGTGGCAGACATCGGCGCCGATGGTACCCGGACTGGTAATACCCACCTGGGCATTCATGTTGGCACCGTCCATGTATACTTGTCCGCCATGGTCGTGGATAATCTGGCAGATTTCACGGATGCCTTCCTCAAAAACACCATGAGTTGAAGGATAGGTCACCATTAAAGCGGCCAGTTGTCCGGAATGTTCCTGCGCCCTGGCCCGCAGCTCCTCGATATCGATATTGCCTTTGTCGTCGCAGCGGGTTACCACCACACGCATACCGGCCATAACGGCGCTGGCCGGATTGGTGCCATGAGCCGAAACCGGAATCAGCACAACTTTCCGGTGTGAATCCCCGCGCGATTCATGATAGCGGCGGATCGCCATCAGTCCTGCATATTCGCCCTGCGCACCGCTGTTGGGCTGCAGCGATGTTGCGGCAAATCCGGTGATTTCAGAAAGGTACTGCTCCAGTTCATAGATGATCTGGGCATAGCCCTTCACCTGTTCGTCGGGTGCGAAGGGATGGATCCGGCTGAATTCGGGCCAGCTAACCGGAATCAGCTCCGTGGCGGCATTGAGCTTCATGGTGCAGCTGCCCAGGCTGATCATGGAGGTGTTCAGGCTCAGGTCCTTGTTCTCCAGCTGCTTGATGTAACGCATCATCCTGCTTTCGCTGTGATGACTGTTGAACACGGGATGTTGCAGGAAGGTCGATGTACGCGTGAGCGCGGTGGGAATCTGGGTCAGCGCCTGCACCCTGTCGAAAGCCGAATCGGGAACAGCGATGTTTCGGGAACCTGCGAAAATCTGGACAATCTCTTCAATGTCCTTACGGCCCGTGGTTTCACCCAGTGAAATGCCAATGCAGCCGTCTTCGTAATAGAAAAAGTTGATCTGCTTCGATTCGGCATCTTTCCGGATGAGTTCCGCATCTGCAACCTTCACACGGAGCGTATCGAAGAAATGGACATGTTCCGGTTCAAAGCCCAGTTTTTTCAGTTCATGATACAAGGTCAGCGCCAGCAGGCTGATGCGGGTGGCAATGGATTTCAGTCCGTCGGGTCCGTGATACACGGCATACATGGCCGACATGTTGCTGAGCAGGGCCTGTGCCGTACAAATGTTGCTGGTGGCTTTTTCGCGGCGGATATGCTGTTCGCGGGTCTGCAGGGCCATACGCAGACAGCGCTCGCCGCGGGCGTCGATGCTTACGCCGATAATGCGACCGGGAATTACGCGCTTGAACTCATCACGTGTGGCAAAGAATGCCGCATGCGGACCACCAAAGCCCATAGGCACACCCAAACGCTGACAATTACCCACGGCCACATCAGCGCCCAGTTCTCCTGGCGGCGTAAGCAGTGTCAGCGCCAGCAGATCGGTAGCCATGATGACCCGAACCTGTTTTTCCTTTGCCCGGTTGATGAAGGTGGAAAAATCATTTACGCTGCCGTTGCTGTCGGGATATTGAACAATGGCTGCGAAGTAAGTGTCGTCAAGTACAACATCTTGTGCATTGCCTTCCACCAATTCGATGCCTACAGGCACGGCGCGCGTGTACAGCACATCCTTGGTCTGCGAAAAAATATGTTCATCCACAAAAAACCGGAAGGAAGCAGGAGCGCCCTCATCCTTGTTGCGGGCATTGAAGAGCATGGCCATGGCTTCAGCGGCAGCCGTGGCTTCATCCAGCAAGCTGGCATTGGCTACGGGCAATGCGGTGAGGTCACTCACCAGGGTCTGAAAATTGAGCAGACTTTCAAGGCGGCCCTGGGCTATTTCGGCCTGATAGGGCGTGTACTGGGTGTACCAGCCCGGATTTTCAAACACATTGCGGAGGATGACACTGGGCGTGATGGTTTCATAATAACCCTGGCCGATATAATTTTTGAAGACTTTGTTCCGGGCTGCAGTCTGCCGAAGTTCATTCAGATACTGGTCTTCACTCATACCCGGAGGTAGCACCGGGCTTTTACGGAGGCGGATACCTTCAGGCACGGTGCGGGCAATCAGTTGCTCCACGCTTTCCAGACCCAGGGCTTCCAGCATTTCCCTGATTTCATGTTCACCGGGACCAATATGACGGCTGATAAACTCCTGTTGCTGCTTTTCAAATACATTCATAACGGCTGTTTGACGGAAATTTCCGGGCCCAAAGTTAGGGCGGGGCGGGTATTTGCAGGAGTGAAATGTAGTGTAGAGCAGTAAAGAAAAGAAAACGGTTCAACAAAAATCTCAGTTGGATTGTGTCGTCCGGAAAAATGGAATTCTCAGAAAAAAGTGGATAGATTGATGCCTTTATTATGAACCAATAGAGTTGATATCTGCAAATGAGTTACGACTATTGCAGCATCGAATCAAACCATTTCTTCCATTCCGGGGCACCTCTGCCGAAAGCGAGGCGGTGGGTACCGTCGGGGCCTACCGAAATCGCCTCCACCTTGTCGTTACCCATGGCCTTCTGCCATTCCATGGGCAGGCGCGCGAGCCCGATTGCCAGACACTCGTCCACATCGCCGTAATACATGCGCACCGGGGTTTTGATGTCCCAGCGGTAAGGGTGCATCTCTTGCACGAGTTTGCCATAAGCCGATTGACTGAAATAGTTCGGGTCGTAGTATTCGGGGCGGATCAATTTGCGCAAGTTGAGCGGAAAATCCTTGTAGGCCAGCGTTGGGTCTTTCATATAGACCCTTCGGGCCGTTTCATATTGTTCATCGGTAAACACGCCCCGGGCGAGTCCGGGTATCTGGTAATACTCTTCAAAAGCAAATGCGGTGAGAATGAACATGGTGGTCACCCAATCGGCATCGATTTTCCGGGGGTGGGAAAGGAATCCGTTTGTCATCACAAATCCATCGCACTGTGCGGCAGCGGTTCCCACCGCCCTTACCCTGATACCGATGGACTCCAGTTTTTCGAGAAATGCCATGGTGATGACCCCACCCTGTGACCAGCCGGTGAGAAAGAGTTGACTGATGCCGATACCTTCTTTGTTCAGTACCTGCAGGGCCGCCTTGTACATGTCGTACGAGGCCTGCACCTGGCTGTTGAGTACAATGTAGGAATCCTTTTCCTTTGAAACCCCGAATCCGAAATAGTCGGCGCTGATCACCACATAGCCCTGTCCGGCAAACTGGGCCATCATCAGCCTGGCTTCAAAGGATTTTTCCGGATCGGAGGGGGGAGCCATATCCCCGTAAAGGGTACCGTGCTGGTACGATACCAGAGGCATGGTGCGGGCTCCTGTAGCCGGGATGGCGATCAGCCCTGAAGCCATGGTAGGCCTGTTGTTCTGCTCCGGAACTACCGAGTTGTAGATGACACGGTAAAGCCTGACGGCATTCCGGGGTGCCGTGTAATTGACCTTGCTTTCTATGGCGGCAGGCACTTCCTTGTTCAGTATCTGGCCCAGCAGGGCCACATCATAAGTACCAAGGTACTGGTACTGTACATCCGGAGAGATATTGATGGAATTCTTGTCCTGTGCGTGAATGCCTGCATAGGTGAGCAACAATAAGGAAAACAGAAAAATGCGCTTCATAAGATTGATTTAAGGATATTCATCTGTTAACGCACATCGTTAGCTGTTGGCAATTAATCTATACGTCTTCTACTTTTTCTTACTCAAATGCCAGCGTATTTCTCCGGGTGCTTTGGTTGATAGTGGTTTCAAGCACATAAAC
>CAZZLI010000022.1:11005-15181 GCA_964655055.1 uncultured Ferruginibacter sp. | reverse complement strand
ACAAAACCGTTGTCGTACCACTTCTCACCACACACATTCAACAGGTCGGCCGTTTGCGGCGCGCTGTTATTGTTGAAAATGATACTGCCGCATCCTGCGCCTTTGATGGTATAACCCCACCAGCCATTGCCTTCATTGGTCATAGCCACTCCGGGCCATGGAATCGAAGGCAGCGCAGGATTGGTGTTCCAGTAATACACGTAAGGAGTATTGGCCCATGTGGCAGGGCGTTTGAAATGCAACACGATTTGTGAAGCCAGCACACAGCGTCCTGCGGGTTCAGCGGCAAGCCAGCCATTGTCAAAATAGCCGGTTGTGGAAATATTCAGCAGATCGGCTGTCTTTTTGCCGGTACCGTCGTTGAATACCATATTGGATGAGGTGACATTCGCCGGGAAACTGAACCGGTACCAGTCATTGCAGTCATAGGTCATGTTCACTCCCGGCCAGGTGGTTGCCGCCAGAGAGCCTGTCGGCAATGTGTTCCAGTAATGGATTTTTACCGGAGCAGCCCAGTCAGCCGGCTTCTTGACATAAACGGTGATGGGCGCAGTGGCAGCGGTAACCGAGACGGTTTGCGTGGTACTGTCGCGCCTGTTCTGGTTGTCGGTAATGACCAGTTTGATGGTGTACGTACCTGCTGTTGTGTATTGCGCAGAGGCCTGAACACCGGTGGCGTTGGTACCATTGCCAAAACTCCAGTTGTAAGAAGCGATGCCCGAACAGGCGGATGAGGCGGATGCGTTTACATTCACGGTAAGCGGTGCGGCTCCGGAAGTGGGTGTTGCCGTAAACGATGCTGTCGTGTTTCGGTTGATGACCGGTACAGCAGTCAGCCAGCCGTTATCGTAATAGGCAGTACCGCTGGCTGAAAGGTCAACGGTTTTGTTGGTACCGTCGGTGAAAACAAGGTTGATGGAATTGAGGTTGGTGAAATCCCAGCGATACCAGTCGCCGCATTCCTGTACCATGGCATTGCCCGGCCAGGTAGTGGCAGGAGCGGCCGATTCGGGAAAAGCGTTCCAGTAATGGATGCGGGCCGAAGGCCAGGCCGCGGGCTTCTTGAAATAGACTGAGAAGTTGCGCACGGTGGAAAGGTTATCGATATTGGCCATCGTGATGTTCTGGTTCAGCAGCACACGGTATTCACCGGGCTGCAGGGTGATGGTCTGCGCAGCTGTCGTGTAGGCAAAACTGTTACCCGTTATGTAGTCCGTCCATGTTCCGGGGGCCTGCAGGGTGATGGTGCGGGTCTGCGGCACCACATCGAAATTACCGATCACCGTTACATTCAGGTCGGTGTGGGTTATCTGATAGAATTTGAAGGTGCTGCAGCCCATGTCGTAGCCGATGTTGAGGTCGGTCAGGAACACATTGCCGAAGCGGTTCTTCAGTTTCATCAGCCCCGACATGACGGTATAAAGTCGGCGCCGGTCGGTTTGCTGCAAATAATCCCAGCGGATGGGTTTGCGGTCTGTCCGGCAGGCGTCACCAACACCCAACGCCCCGTTGTTGCAGGCGTTGATGGAGAAGTCGTAGCCAAGTTCGGTGAACTGCCAGATCATCTTGGGACCGGGCAGCAGCAGATGGAAAGCGGCGGCTGCCTGTACCCGGCTCAGTCCTGTTGCGAGATTACGGACATTATAGGTGCCAGATGCGTTACCGAAATTGTTGTTCTTGTACATCAGCCTTTCTTCGTCGTGGCTCTCGAGGTTGCCCATCCTAAGCGGCTTGCTGAAGTAGTTGTTATGCCGGTAGTAGACTTCGGAGATATCCTGCTTGCACATGTCGCTCCAACCCATGGTGGCTTCGTTGAAGCGGATGTCGAGGCGTTGCCACGACATCATGCCCTGCCTGTAATTGGCAAATTCGTTCTCCTCGCTGAGATCACCCAGATGCTCGAGAATGACATAGGCCCCTGGGTTCACATTCCAAACCTGGTCGGCAACCCACTTGATGTTGGCCACACGCTCGGGGTCATAAGCGCCCCAGGCACCGACATCGCTTCCGGTATTCTTGTTGGTGAACCCCTTCGACAAATCAAAGCGGAATCCGTCAATCTTGTACTCGGTGAGCCAGTATTGCAATATGCGCTGGAAATAGTTGCGGGTGGCGGTACTGCTGAAGTTGAAATCGCAGCCGAACCCGAAAGGATGCGGCGCAGTCTGGTTGAACCAGGGATTGTTGGCGGCAGGCCGGTTCATCGATGCGTTCCAGTACAACTGGGCCAGCGGCGAGGAGCCCCAGGCGTGGTTGAACACGATGTCCTGTATGACGGCGATACCGCGCTTGTGGCATTCATCAATGAAAAGCTTCAGGTCTGTATCCGTGCCGTAGTATTTGTCGGGCGCGTTGAAAAAATTCGGATTATAGCCCCAGCTGCTGTTGGCATCAAATTCATTGAAGGGCATTAGCTCGATGGCATTGATGCCCAGCCGCTGCAGATAGCCCAGGGTATCACGCAGCGTCTTCCAGCTGTGCGTAGCCACAAAGTCGCGCACCAATAGTTCATACACGAGCAGGCGACGCTGGTCGGGGCGGTTGAAATTGGGAACCGCCCAGTTGAAAACGGGTTTGGCCGTTTGCAACACGCCTACATAACCGGTGGTCCGGCCGGTCGGGTAGGGCTTGAGGTTGGCATACACCGTAAATCCGCTCACATCATTGATGAAAGGATCGTGTGTGGGATCGAGAATCTTTTCACAGTAGGGATCGGCGATACGGATATTGTCCACCACATACTGGAAACTGTATTCCACACCTGGCGTGAGATTGGTTATGGTGAGCCAGAATTTCTGCCGGTCGGGCGTCTGGTGCATCTGTGTGGACGTGTTCTGCGCCCAGCCGTTGAATTCACCGATGAGGAAGGCCCTTGTCTTTCCGGGCGCATGCAGCACCAGTGTTACCGACGTATTGCCGGCGAGGTAGTTGATACCGTCCCGGGTTCCGGCGGGAAGCGGCAGGATGGCGGCCTGAAGCAAGCCGGCATACAGGCAAACAAGCAGAAACAGGAAAATCCTTCCGGAGAACTTTTTCATAAGCAGTTTTTGTGATGCGGTTTTCGGGTATCCGGCATCGTGTAATTGTTACGCAAACAAATATAACCCTTGGCCGCCAAAGACGTGCACAGCCTGCATGCCTAATTTTGAAAAGTCGGAGCAGGGGGAACATGCTTATTTTTGAACAGGAAAAACCAAGCGTATGAAAAGCCCCCTGCCCGAAAACTGGCCGAAAAGAGCGGCAGAAAACCAGAAGCGGTACGGGCAGTTACTGCAACGTACCCCGAAAAACAAACTGCTTCCCCTCCTGCCCGATCTGCATGAGGAGGCTTTCTCAAAAATCGACTGCCTCGATTGCGGTAACTGCTGCAAAGGCTATTCTCCCCGGTTCAAGCGTACCGATATCGGTCGCATTGCCCGTCACCTGAAAATCAAGGAAGGCGAACTGGTTAACCGGTACCTGAAAGTGGATGAAGACGGCGATTTCGTAATGCAACAGCAGCCCTGCGCCTTTCTGGGGGCCGACAACCGCTGTGCCGTTTATGAAGTACGCCCCGGCGACTGTGCGCGTTTCCCGTACACCAACGAGGATGTGCTGTTCAAACGCCCGAAGTTGACCTTGAAAAACGCCACGTTTTGCCCTGCGGTTTTTTATGTGCTGGAGCGGCTGGTGGAAAAGGTGGGGCTGAAATGAATACTGCCCCGAAAGGGGCAGCATCCACGATTTTATTCTTCCTTGAAAATTTTACTGACGGGTGAGTTTGAACGAGGCCCTGTTAGGCTCAGTGGGTGAATTATCACCAAAATTCACATCGATCTTGTAAGTTCCGGATGTCGAAGGTCCGGGGAAGTTGTCGTTCACGTTGTATCCGAAAAATCCGCCATTGGCTAGTCCAGCCAAGGTATTGTTGGGAACCGCATATTTGTTATCCCAGCTGCCGTTGGTAGGAAGGAACAGGTATTCTCCGGGCGAGTTCAGAGGCAAGGTCAACGTGTATTGAACCGAATTTAGCCGGGTGAATTGCTGTGAAGGAACCGGAACCGGATTCGTCCAACCGCCGGGAGTCGCGTTTCCTACAATGAACAGGTCGCTGGGAAGGGTGGGGCCATTGTAAGCCGAAACATTGAATTTTCCGCTTTGGAAATTGAGGAAGATCTTGTACAACCCGGCTGCAGA
>CAZZLI010000022.1:6461-10905 GCA_964655055.1 uncultured Ferruginibacter sp. | reverse complement strand
AGGATGCCGTTCTGCGGCCAAAAACCGTCTTGCTCACCGCACGGGAAAAATTCCTTCCCGAAGAATCCATCTGCACCACATACTTGTAGTTGCTGCTGTCGGTAGCCAGTTCGGGGTTGGTCCAGTTGAGCGTGAGCACGGTATTGTTGGAGTCGGCCGGCAACGGAGCGATGGTCGCGTTGCTCACCGTAAGCTGTGGCGCTTTTCCGGTGCCGTAGAGGGGAAGGTCTTTCACCTTTTCGCAGGACACGGCCAGTACAACCAGTGCGGTTGCCGGAACCAGGATTTTAAGCATATTTTTCATATTCGCTTTTATTTATGATCACAAATAGGTGGGTCTGATCGTATGTTTTTAAAGAACGTTTAAACCGATTCAATCAAAGCCGGGTCAATTTGAATTTGCCCTGCTGGAAGTTCACCTGGATTTTGAAGTTGCCACCGGGCGCGGGGGCCAGCATATCGCCGCCACCAGGACGAAAATCATCACCATCGGGATTGTTGGTGTTGTTTGATCCCAGACATCCGTATTTCTGATCCCAGCTTCCATTGACCGGCAAAAACAGATAGGAATTACCGGCAGAAATGTTCAGGGTAAGTTCATAAAGTGTAGGGCTTACCTGAGTGAACTCCTGTGAAGGAACCGGTACGGGATTGTTCCATCCCCCCGGAGTGGCGTTGCCAACCATGAACAGACGACCCGAAGCCGGAGGAGTCACCTTGGGAGGAATGGCATATGGAGTTGCCTGCAATTTCACCACATTGGATACCAGCGAGGTCTGGCTTGAACCGGCAATAGAACTGATCACACGGAATTCAAGGTTATGGGGAACACCCACGGCCAGTTCAAGCTGGTTCAGCATGAAATCGTTTATTTCATTCTGGGTGAGGGTCCGCGACAAATCATTGGCAATGGAAACCTCCTTGCGCTTGGGGTTGGTAAAATTGGCGCCGGCGGTATCCATCTGCCAGAGATAGGTCACATTCTGTGAATTCACCCCGGTGGTGAATTTGTAATCGGGATTGGTCCACGAAAAAGTGACCGCTTCGTTATCCTTGGTCAGAAAACTCAAGGGAATATTGGTCGATTGGTTGGCGGTGAGCTGCGGCGCCGTTCCCCCGTCAAAAAATACGCGGTTCTCGTCTTTTTTGCAGGATGCAAGCAATCCGCCGAGCATCAGGGAAAGGACACCATATTGCAATACTTTTTTCATATTCGTTGGTTTATTGTTCTTAGTAACCGGAATTTTGAACAAGGTTTCTGTTGGCATTCAGATCCGATGCGGGCAAGGGATACAGATTGCGGAAACTTTCAACGGCTGTTCCCGAAGCAACACCTCCCTTCCAGGGCCAGAGATAGTCGGCTGTGGTAAAGCGGCCGTAACGCACGAGGTCGGTACGACGATGCCCTTCCCAGTAGAGTTCACGGGCCCGCTCATCAAGAATGAAGTCCAGCGTCAGGTCGACTGAACTGATGTTGCCGGAATTGTTGTTGAAGGCCCGCTCACGCATCAGGTTGATATACCCCACTGCTGTGGCCACATCGCCACCGGCCCCGCCACGCTTAACAGCTTCGGCATAGATGAGATACATTTCCGGAAGGCGGAATACCGGCATGTCGATATCGGTGAAAACCTGGTCCGAACCCGGAGCACCGGTACGGGTGACATTGCGGTACTTGGTGATGGCGAATCCATCATTAAAATTGGTCAGCGAACCGATTTCAAGGCTTTGACCTGATTGATAGAACTGGGCCCGCTCATCACTGAAACCGGAATTGTCGGGGTATTTCTGAACAAAGGCCTTGGTAGTACGCAATCCGCTCCAGGCTGCGTTCACTCCGGCGTTTACCGCACTCATGCTGCCACCCAGCGAGGCGTGGGTCAGGAAGGTGGTACCGCCGTAGCCTTGTGTCTTTTGTCCGTCATAGTTGATGGTCCAGATGAATTCGCCGGGTGAAGATGAGGTGCCTGCATTGAGGTTGTTGTCGGCCAGCATCATGTGGCGGTAATCGGGTATCAGGGTGTAGCCTGAAGGATAATCAATGACTTTCTTGGCATAGGTAATGGCTTCCGTATTTTTCTCAACACCGGTATATACTTTGGCATTCAGGTACATCCGGGAAAGCAATGACCAGGCAGCAGCGCGGTCAACACGTCCGTAGTCGCTGCTCTTAGGCTGGGGCAATACGGTTTCAACTGCCTTCAGCTCGTTTTCAACATAGGTAAACAGTTCCGAACGGCTGATCTGTGGTGGATTGGGGCCACCAATAACCGAATTTTCGGTGATGAAAGGGGGATTGCCGAACAGGTCCATTAATACCCAGTACATGTAAGCACGCAGGAAACGCACCTCAGCCCGATAAGCACGAATGGTGTCGGCAGTAAGTCCAATGATGCCCCGGTCACTCAGCTTGCCGTCTGTAGACTGGCGCAGAAACTCGTTAACCAGGGTGATCTGGTAAAGCGACTTGTAATAACAACCGGTAAGAAACTGATTGGTGGAGTTCCAGTTCATGTTATGGAAGTCCTGCACACCCGGATCGCCCCAGGCAATCACCGCTTCGTCGGTGGAGAGCTCCTGGGCTTTCCAGAAGGTGCGCCAGAAATCGGAGTTCTGCCCTTCGTCACTTCCCGGGAAGAACACATCCGCAGCTCCTGCAGGACCGACATTTCCGGTAAGGGCCATAGAGCCGTAGATTTTGGCCAGCGATTGCTTGTAACCCAGCGGTGTGGAATAAACCACTTCGGAAGTCACATCATTCACCGGATACAGGTCCAGCTTCTTGGTACAAGAAACGCCCAGTACCACCAGAAAAACTGCGATTGAAACGAACCGTAATGGAGTTGTTTTCATTGCTGAATGTTTTATTTTTTTAGGGTCCTCAACTGTTCAGACCCGGTAAATTTTATAGATCGTTTATCCGTTAAAAATCAAGATTCAGGCCAAATACGAAGGTCCTGGGCCGGGGATAGAAATTGTTGTCGATTCCGCCGAAAATTTCCGGATCGGCACCCTTGTACTTGGTGACGATGAAGGCGTTCTGCACATTGAAGTTGGCGCGCAGGTCGGCTTTGCCATCGAACACCTTGCCGAAACTGTAACCCACATTGATGTTGTCGCAACGCAGGAAAGAGGCGTTCTGTACAAAGTAATCGGAACGGTAGAAATCCGATCCGTTTCCGGAGAATCCGGTTTCAAGCAGGTTGACCGATCCGTTGGCCAGGAAGCCCAGCGGATCGAGGATGTTGCGCCGGGTGCCGGTGTTGGAAAACACATTGTTGTACATGTAGTTGCCGATGCTGGCGCGCATGATGAACCCTGCACTCCAGCGGCGGTAGGTCATGTTGCCGTTGAAACCCATGAAGAAGTCGGGGTTGGCGCTCTTGTAATGGTAGAGATCGCTTTCGTTGATGATACCGTCGCGGTTCAGGTCTTCGAATAGGTTATCAATGGGCTTGCCGGAAGCGTCATACACCTGCTTGAACACATAAAAAGCGTTGCGGTTGTAGCCCACCGAGTTGATTTGCACGGTCTGTCCGGTACCACCCGAAATACCACCGGTCTTCTGTCCGGGATAGGAAGGATCGTCGGTGAAGGTAAGCTTGGTGATGCGGTTGCGGTTGTAGGTGATGTTGAATCCGAAGTCCACATTGAGGTCCTTCTTGCGAACCAGGCCTGTGTTGATAGAGAATTCCACACCGCGGTTCTCCATGTTCCCCACATTGGACAGAACGATGGGTGCGAAGTTGGTACCGGCCGACTGGTTCACATCGTTCAGCAGGTCCTTGGTCTGCTTATCGTAGAAATCGATTGAACCCGTGATGCGGTTGTTGAAGAATCCGAAGTCAAGGGCGATATTGGTCGTAGCGGTCTGTTCCCAGCGCAGCTTGTTATTGTAGGCCACAGGGCGGTACATGTTGTAGAACTGGTTGCCGAACTGGTACTGTGCCGTGGGGTTGCTGATCTGGTAATTGGCCAGATAGGAGTAATTGCCAATTCCATCCTGCTGGCCGGTGATACCGTAACCGATGCGCAGTTTAAGGTCGGAAACCCATTTGGAGTTTTTCAGGAAATTCTCCTGCGATATCCGCCAGGCAAAGGCTTCTGAATGGTAGGTCAGCCAGCGGTTATCGGGATTCAGTCGCGAGGAACCGTCGGTACGTACATTGACAGTGAAGATGTACTTGTCATTAATGGCGTAGTTCAGGCGACCATAGTAAGAAATCAGGCGGTTCTGTGGTTTATCGTAGGCAAACTGCGGATCGGAGTTGATGCGCTTGCTGCCATCGGCAAAATAGTCTGCGTAAAAATAGTTTTGGTAATAGTTGTCGTAGTAACCATAGCCGGCGGTCAGATCTAGCCGACTGCGGAGCGACTTGATGTCCTTGCCGTAAGCCAGATAAAACTCGAGGAACGTGTTGTTGAATTTCTGCAGGTAGGAATT
>CAZZLI010000022.1:2903-6361 GCA_964655055.1 uncultured Ferruginibacter sp. | reverse complement strand
GCGGAACTCATCGGCCGAAAGCACATCGATTTTCCGGTACACATTGGCAACGGAAAGCTGTGTATTGAAATTGAACCGGGGCTTGCCCTTGCGGCCTTTTTTGGTGGTGATCAGGATAACACCATTGGAAGCGCGCGAACCGTAAATGGCTGCAGCGGAGGCATCCTTCAGGATGGTGAAGGTTTCAATATCGTTCGGGTTGATCAGTGAAAGACCGTTGGGCGAGCCGGCAACTCCGCCTCCGCCACCGATCTGAACCCCGTCTACAATAATAAGTGGGTCGTTACTGGCACTTAATGAAGCGCCTCCCCGAATGCGGATGGTACTTCCCGCTCCGGGTGCACCGCCGTTGGAAACGATGTTAACACCGGCCACTTTACCAAGAATAAGCTGCTCCGGCGTACTGATCAACCCTTTCTGGAAATCCTTAGATGAAATCGTCGTTGTGGCACCAGTCAGGTCTTTTTTCCTTGCCGTGCCGTAACCCACCACCACCACTTCGTTCATCTGCTGGGTGGTAGAAGCCAGGCTGATACTGTAGGGGCGGGCGGAAACCGACACTTCCTGGGTACCAAAGCCTACGGAAGAAAACACCAGTGCGGTAGCACCGGCAGGTACATTCAATTTGAACGATCCGTCGGCAGCAGTCTGGGTGGAGGCTGTGGTTCCCCTGGCATTCACGGTAACACCCGAAAGCGGGTTCCCGTTGGCATCGGTAATCTTACCGGATACACTGGTTTGTGCGGCAACCCGACCCGAAACCAGCATAAATACCAGCGCAAGCAGGGAAAGCAGACGGAAACGGAAGCCGAATAAACTTGTTTTCCTTTTCATCATGTGGATGTTTGGTTTGTTGGATGCTGAAGAATCTGCGGAAAGGCAGTCAGATAAACACTTGGGTCAGGTTCTTAAGCAATCGTATTTTATGGTAATGAGTAATTGTGTATTTGGTACACTAAGTCCGACGAAACAATATGCAATATAATGGGATTTGGGGATATCGGATTTTTTGTTGAGTTTTTTTATCCGAACCCTCCCTGATCCCGTAACCGGAAAATTTGTTCTTCCGGACCAGTAAGACTAAACCATTGACAACCCCAATTCCCCGATTGCTGCATACCGTGGGGAAAAGATTAGGCGTGAAAATCGATTCCCGTCAGCTTTTTTTTCTTTTTCTCGTATTTCTCATAATTGAACCGGTACAGCTTGCCCGGACGATGGGGAACATTTTGTTCCATTTCATTCAGGTCGACCAGGAAGTCCATGGCGAAGAACTTTTTGCGGAAGTTGCGCCGGTCCATCTTGATGTCCAGAATCGCCTCATAGAGGTTCTGCAGATCCCGGAGTGAAAATTTTTTGGGCAAAAGGTTGAAACCGAGAGGATGCTCGCGCACCCGCTTCTGCAGCTGCCGGATGCTGTGGTCGAAAATGACCTGATGGTCGAAAGCCAGGTCCCGAACCGATTTCACATCATGCCAGTGCAGCTCGTTGGCCAGTATATTCAGTTTATGGTGTTGCACATTTATGAGCGAACAATAGGTTACGGTAACCACCCTGCCTGCGGGATGTCGGTCAATGTTGCCGTAGGTATGCAGTTGCTCAAGGTAAACATCGCTGAGCCCGGTGCGCTGCTTGAGGATCCGGTAGGCCGCCCGGTCGAGGTCCTCATCGGGCTTGACCAGATCGCCCAGCAGCGACCACTTGTCCGCATACTTTTCAAGATCGCTTCGGATCAGCAGCACCTTGAGCTTGTTCTCATCGAAGCCGAAAATGACACAGTCAACCGAAAGCGCGATCTTCTTGGTACTCTGCACTTCGCTTTCAACCGTCTGCAGCGATTTGCTGCTTTCCTTCTTCTGCACAGGCATCGTTTGTATACGTTTTACTTTTTCAGGAATCGCAAAGAATTGCACCGGCCGTTCTGCTCCACGCGCAGCAGGTAGATGCCGCGGCCCAGGGCCTTGAGTTCGTCGCAAAGTTGCCACTGGTATTGCCCCGGGGCGTTTGCTCCGGTAACGATATTTCGTACTCGCTGGCCCAGCGCGTTGAACAGCAGCATGCTGACACTGCCGTTGCCCGGTACCACAAAATCCACAATCGCCTGATCGCCTACCGGGTTCGGGGTGATCTTGATACCGATTCCGTCTTTATAAGCAGTGACATTGCTGTTCCGGTTGGATGTGGTAAACTGCCCCTCTGCATAATTCTCGCCTCGCACCGGCGCGCAGTTCGCATTGATCCGCCATACATAGTTTGCTCCGGGAACCAATCCGCTCAGATCGGCCTGGTTGAGGGTAGATCCTGAAAGCACCGGCGTCCAGCTACCGCCGTTCTGCGTGCGGTATTCCACCGTATAAAACAACCCCGGCAGGGTCTGCCAGTTGAGCCGTACCGAAGTGGTGGTGATGTCCGTTACGGATAATCCGGCGGGTAAGGCCGGTGTGGCAGCCACGTTCACCACAACAGGTGTACGCAAGCTTTCACCGCAACTGTTGGACTGGCTTACATAAAAGGTATTGCTGCCGGATGCCTGGGTGGAAGGCACCGGAGCCGATGCGCTTCCCGTTCCACCCGTGGCCGTTGTGTACCATAGGAGGTTAGTACCCGTGGCGACGAGCGCCTGAGCGGGAACCTGCTGGCAAAGGTTTATCGGAGAGGTTGCAGTGGGTGCAGAAGGCAGGGGATTCACTGTAACCGTGATTTTTGCACGGGGTCCTTCGCAATCGCTAATTGTCTGGCTCACATAGAAATCAAAAGTACCTGCTGTGGTTGTTACCGGTGTCGGTGCGGTAGCGCTTCCCGTTCCGCCCGTGGCCGTCGTATACCATAAAAGGTTAGCCCCAGTAGCGGCTAAGGGGGTTGCCGGTTCATTCTGGCAATAGGTAACCGCTGATACAACCAGCGGGGCAGCAGGCAGCGGATTCACCGTGACCCGGATCTGGGCCCTGGGACTTTCACATCCGTTGACCGTCTGGCTGACATAATAATCAGTGGTTCCTGTGGTTGCCGTAGACGGTATCGGTGCCGTGGCAGAACCCGTGCCTCCTGAAACAGCCGGGTACCATAACAGGTTCGCACCGGTGGCCGTGAGCGGCGTTGCCACTGCATTCTGGCAATAGGTGACGGGAGTGGCAGATACCTGCGGCGCATCGGGAATGGTGAATACGTTGACCGTGATGGCGGCGCGCGGACCTTCACCGCAACTCAAGGTCTGGCTGACATAGTAGGTGATGCTGCCGGGTGTCGCAGTGGATGGTGTAGGAGCCGTCGCCGTTCCGGTGCCGCCTGTAGCCGTCGTGTACCATAAGAGGTTAGTGCCGGTAGCCGTCAGTGCCGAAGCGGTTGCATTCCGGCAATAGTTTACGGGTGAACTCACTACCGGTGCGGGAGTGGAAGCGACAACATTGACCGTGATCGCGGCACGCGGACTCTCGCAGACCAGGGTCTGGCTCACATAA
>CAZZLI010000022.1:0-2803 GCA_964655055.1 uncultured Ferruginibacter sp. | reverse complement strand
TAGGTCACCGAAGGGGTAACGAACGGTGCAGGTGTGGAGCAGGGAGTTCCGCTTACATAGATATGGTACTCGCCCGGAGCCAGCGTGATGTTCTGGCTGGCAGCAGTCAGATTGAAGGTTGATCCGGTAAGCCCGTTCAGCCCGGCCACCGAAGATCCGCTACCGTTGCCCGTGCTGCTGATATAATTGTACCAGTCACCCGTTTTCTGGAATACCACATTGCGTGTCTGCGTTCCGGGTGCGAAATTGGCCACCACGGTCACCTGCATGTTGGCGATATTGGGATCGCCGATCTGCAGCAGCTTGACATAGCCGTTGTTGCTGTTAGGTTCGAAATTGCTGCTTGTATTGTTGAATACATTAGGATTGTCGAGCCGCAGCCGGATCATGTTCGCCCAGGCATCGTAAAGCTTGCGGCGGGCGGGCTGTTGCAGATACTGCCAGCGCAAGGGTTTGTTGGAAAGTTTGCAGCGTTGGCGGCTGGGATCATCCGCTGTGGCCGGGGGCACCAGTCCATCGCTGCAGCCGAAGATGGACACATCGTAGCCCATATCCCCGAACTGCCAGAGCATTTTTGGTCCGGGTACGGTGAAGAACACCGAACCGGCAGCTTCCATCTGCCGCAGGGCCGTTGTGGTGTCTTTCACATTGTACGTACCGGTGTTGATACCGAACTGCAGGTTCTTGTACATCAAACGCTCTTCATCATGACTTTCCATAAATCCTACCAATGAAGGAGAAGGGGCCTGCCGTCCGTTTGCAGTATAGTTCCACATGATGTCACCGATATTCTTGTTGCCGGTCTGTCCCATGGTGGATTCGTTGTACTCATCGGTCATTTTCCGCCAGGTCATGAAACCCTTCGTAATGAGCACATTCTCCTCCTGAGGAATACCGAAATGCTCCAGTATCATATAGGTTTCCGGATAACGCGGTTTGATATAGTCATAATAACGGTTGAGGTTGTCCACACGACTCTGGTCGTAAGCTCCCCATGCACCCACATCGCTGGTTTGACGCTGGGTGAACCCTTTCGACAGATCAAAACGAAATCCGTCGATCTTATATTCTTTGATCCAGTGTTCCAGCGAAGTGTTCACGAGATATTGTGTGGCAGGCGATTCATGGTTGAAGTCCTGAAACACATTGAAGGGATGTCGGGGTACGGGATTGAACCAGGGGCTGTTGGCGGCGGGACGGTTATTCACGGCATCCCAGTACAGTTTGCCTTGGGGAGCCATGAAGGCGTCGAGCTGGTTGTACACAACATCCAGAATCACGGCGATGCCGTTCCGGTGCAGGGTGTCGATCAATTCCTTCAGTTTGTTCTTGGTACCATAGGCTTTGTCGGGCGCGAAATAGAACGTGGGATTATAGCCCCAGCTCTCATTTCCGCTGAACTCCTGCAAGGGCATGAACTCGATAGCGTTGATGCCCAGCCGCTTGAAATAGTTAAGGGAATCAATGACGGTCTGGAAGTTCCTTGCCGCGCTGAAATCACGCACCAGCAGCTCATAGATGATGAGGTTCTTCGCATCGGGGCGCGAAAAATTGTTCACCCGCCAGTTATAGGAGGGTCCGCAGATTTGCAGCACGCTCACATAACCGTTCTTACCGGGCGACACGTTGGGGTTGGAAGGATATGGTTTGAGGGCAGGATAGTTCGTTGCCGGAATGAAATTGTCGTTGAAGGGATCCAGAATCTTTTCGGTATAGGGATCGGCGATGTAGATGTTGTTGTCCACCACATAGTTGTACGCGTATTCCGTACCCGGGGTGAGTCCCTTGACGGTTATCCAGAAATACGTGCTGTCGGGCGTCATGTTCATCAGGTAATTGCTCTGGAACGTCCAGTTGCTGCCCGGAAAATCGCCCAGCAACATGCAGCTGTTCTTTTTCGGTGCATAAAGCACCAGCGTCACCGAGTCGGAGCAATTGTAATAATTGATGCCTTCCTTCACACCAGCAGGCAAGGGTTTTTTCTGGGTAACGGGTGGTACGAAAAACCGCAGGGTATCGGTTACCGTGGCAGCACCCAAAGTCATACTGGCCACAAATTCCTGGTTGCCGGGTGCACTCACTGTTCCATTCCCGACAATGCTGTCGGCGCCGTTCAGCGGTCCGGCCACCGAAATTCCGTTGAACCTAAGGTTCAGGTTTCCATTGTTGGTGGAAGCAACGGCCTTGGCATTCACAACGGTGCCGATGTCGGCGGTGATGGGCTCCACAAAAGGCACAAAGCGTGGCTCCAGAAAAGGACGGGTGAAGCGGATGCCGCTGAAGCCGGTAGGAAAAACAGGTATATACATGTCGCTGCCGTCACTGTTGGCCTGCTTCTTCACCGCGCCGGGATTGGCATTCACATCGCGGAACAGGATGGATACTTTCTGGATGGTTTCGCCGGCCGGCACGCCGTAAAACGCGCGGATATTATTTATAGTGAACTGATATCGGTTATTGCCCAGTGAAACCGCTTTCAGCCCCGGTGTAGCACTGCCCCAGGCCCCGCCGACCGTGCCGTTCACATAAAGCCATTGCTGGCCGCCGTTGTTACTGAGGTTGGTGGTTACACCGGTATGTACATAGATGTTGTTGGGGTCGGTGGCATTGAACAGGCCCCGGTTACCCTTGCTGCAATCCACCGTAATAACCAGGGTGGAATTTTCATTGGGAAACTGCGGTGACCAGGAAAGCAACTGGGCACCGGAATTGCTGCAAAAGCAGAGGAAAAAAAAGGCAAGCAGGGTTCTCATCGCGTCAGCATTTATACGTAGTGATTGATCATTTAGCACCAAAAATTTCA
>CAZZLI010000021.1:0-30592 GCA_964655055.1 uncultured Ferruginibacter sp. | reverse complement strand
CCCTCGACCCAGGCCGCGCTTGCCAAGGCCGGACTGACGATGGACAAGATCGACAAAGACTTTGGAAAAGGCTCGGTAATGATCATGGGGGAGAAGCCCCATGTGGAACAGGAATATATATCTACCGGGTCGCTGGGCCTCGATGTGGCCCTTGGCATCGGCGGATTGCCCAAGGGTCGTGTGATTGAGATTTACGGACCGGAGAGCAGCGGTAAGACCACCATTGCTACCCATGTGATCGCCGAGGCGCAGAAGAAGGGCGGCATGTGTGCTATTATCGATGCCGAACATGCATTCGACAGTAATTATGCCCGGAAACTGGGTGTGGACATAGATAATCTTTTGATTTCACAGCCCGACTACGGCGAGCAGGCTTTGGAAATTGCCGACCGGCTTATTCTTTCGGGCGCTCTGGATGTAGTGGTAATCGATTCCGTTGCCGCTTTGGTACCCAAGAGTGAACTCGAGGGTGAAATGGGTGACAGCAAGATGGGTTTGCAGGCAAGACTGATGAGTCAGGCCCTGAGGAAACTCACCGCCACCATTGCCAAAACCAATTGCTGCTGCATTTTCATCAACCAGCTGCGCGAGAAAATCGGGGTAATGTTCGGCAATCCTGAAACTACTACTGGCGGCAACGCGCTTAAATTCTATGCATCGGTACGGCTCGACATCCGCCGTATGGCGCAGATTAAGGATGGCGATGAAGCTATCGGCAACCGTGTGAAGGTCAAAGTGGTGAAGAACAAGGTTGCCCCGCCTTTCCGCAACGCCGAATTCGATATCATTTTCGGAGAAGGAATTTCCAAAACCGGCGAAATCATTGATATGGGCGTTGAACTGGGTATTCTGCAGAAGAGTGGAAGCTGGTTCAGCTATGACTCCAATAAACTGGGTCAGGGCCGCGATTCCGTCAAGCAGTTGCTGCTCGACAATCCTGAAATGGCTGCCGAAATCGAAGGAAAAATCCGCGCCAAAATTGCCGAAGCGCAGGCTGAATAAAAAACAGTGAATGCCGGAAATGGTGTTCCCGATGGGTTAGTGTTTGCAATGCCGCTCAATTTTGGGCGGCATTTTTTCTTCCGGAATGGGTGTAGGCGGTTACTCATCCACCAGCAACCCGTAATCAATAAGCAACTCCTCGCCGGCAGCAATGTCGCGCAACGTTTCAAAGTCTTCACCCTCATTGATAGAAAGGATATTGGGCGTATCGGAGTGGTTGAGAAAGTTGACCAGGTCCATAACCTTGAAGCCATAATCGGGCAGGAAATAGTTTTCCTCATCATAGAGGCAATAATTTTCAACCAGATTGATGGCATGTTGCGGGAGCGTGGCGATTTCCTTTTTCGGAACGGGAATCCATTCGCCGATACCTTTTGAAAACATTCCCCGCTGTCCCTTGGGAATATCACGGATGGCGAAGACCCCGATGCCGTGAAGCGGGGAGGGCTGAATCATCACGAATGTGCTTCGGCTCAATTGTTCGAGTAATTCATTTTTTGTCATCTTGTTGGTTATGATATCATGAAATTCATAAGGCGGAAAAATCATCCGGCATTCTTCCGTGCAAAAAACCAGCGAATCCGGATAGCCGCCATCAAAAACGGATACCCGATCAACCCGATGCCACGTCGGTAATACTTGTTCACAAACAGGGCCATGGCTCCGTAAAAGTGATTGAAGTATGCCCGGCTTTTCCTGTTTGTACTCTCTCCTTTGTAATGGGTGATAGTCGCTTCGGGAAAATAATAATTGCGGTATCCGGCCAGTCTGATCTGATAACTCAGGTCTATGTCTTCACCATACATGAAGTAGCGTTCATCGAAGCCGCCGGTTTTTTCCAACAGGACTCTGCGTATCATCATGAAGGCTCCGCAAAGTACCTCAACCGGATTCGTCTCTCTTTCTGGCAAATGCCCCAGATAATATCCGGCAAAAAATGCCGAGCGCGGAAATAGATTTGTCAACCCCGCCATCTTACAGAAACTGTTTCTCAACCCCGGGAAGCCCCGCTTGCTTTCACGAAGAAAAACTCCCTCGCCGTTGACCATTCGTACACCCAATGCACCACAGTCGGCTTGGTTATCGATAAAGTCCAGGCATTTCCGCAATGCGTCTTCGGGTATCACGGTGTCCGGATTCAGGAACAATACAAATCTTCCGGTCGATTGCTTCCAGCCGATATTGCAGGCCACTGCAAACCCCATATTTTCCTTTAACCAGGTGAAGCGCACCATCGGAAACCGGGTTGGCAAATACGTTTCGCTTCCATCGGTGGAATTGTTGTCGACAACGAGAATCTCCGCTTCAATACCCCTGCAGGCTTTTTGTACGCTTTGCAGACAGGATGCCAGCAGGTCCTTCACATTATAGTTGACAATGACGATGGAGAGGTCCAAACCGGAACAGATTTATAGCGTGGGGATACTTTGTTCGTAGCGGAAAATATTGTCGGGGTCGTATTGTTTCTTGATCTGCTGCAGTCTTGCCAGGTTCTTCCCGTAATAATCTGTGGCCGGAGCGGAGAAGTTGATGTCCGGGTAATTCCGGTACTGCGCCTGCATGCCGTTTCGTGCAAAAACCTCCTGTACTTCCTGAAACCTTCGTAACAAAAATGCTTCACGGGATGGATTGTCCCAATAGGTTTGCAGTTCAGAGAAATACGAGTACTCCCTGTGCGGAAAAGCAGAGCCCGCCTCTTTCTCAACCGATTGGATATTTCCTCCAAGGGTGTTGATCTGGAAAATCATACCGGGGGTGGCAATCACCTTGTCAAGCACATTCCCGATATAGGGTTCTACAGAAGCGAAGTTTCGGTAAAGTCCTGCAGAAGCATTTTTGAAATACAGGGGCTCCTGAACACCGTAATAATTTTTCAGGGCCTGTGCCAGCGGAATTGCGGCAGACCGGGTGGTTTTGTCGCTCAGTCGTGCCAGCGTAGCAATCACCGGCTCGATGGCGGCCGTATCTTTCCGGACACTGGTGAGCAGGATATAAAGCGTTGATTTATTGAGCACGAAAGCGCTGAAACATTCGGGCGGCAGATTGCGTGTGGATTCGAACCAGCTGTTCATGATGCGTAAGGCACGCGCCCTGTCAACCTGAAAAGACCGGAAGCGAAAGCTTTGCATCGTAGCCGGCGCATCGTGCACCCGAAAGGTCAGCGAAGTGACTACGCCAAAGTTGCCGTTGTTTCCTCCACGACAGGCCCAGAGCAGATTCTTGTCGGTCGATGAATCCACCGTACGCCCGCGTCCGTCAACCATGGTTAGACCAAGCAGGCTGTCGCAGGTAAGCCCAAACTTCCTGGCCAGCAGGCCATACCCCCCGCCCAGTGTCAGTCCGCCAATACCCACCCCTGCGCAGGAGCCGCCGGGAATGATTTTTTTCCGAGGCAGCAGAAAATCGTAGAGCTTGGAGAGCGTACAAGCCGGGCCTACCCGTATCGTATTGTTATCAATCCATTCCGCCGTATTGAGTTGGCCGAGGTGAATCATCATGGCCCCATCGGCTGCCGAAAACCCTTCCATGCAATGGCCGCCGCTTCGAACGGTGATGGCCCATTTTTTTATCATGGCATAGCGTACCGCTTCGGCCACCTCTTCGGTATTGTTGCAGCGCGCGATAGCGGAGGGCTTCTTGCTGATTCTTTTGTTGAAACCACCCCTAAGTTTTTCATAGGTTTCGCTGCCGGGCAGGAGGTAGTCAACCGCCGGATGCGACAACCCGTATTCATTTTCAAAAAGTAATCCGGCGCGCGTTCGGGCTAAGAGAGCCCCCGGAGCCAGCAGGGCCAGACGAAGAAATTTTTTGCGTTGCATCAATACCGGGAAATGAAGCATAAAAGTATTGAAATAACCCGTTCATCAGGTTCGGTTTGAGCCGATGCCCTGCATCTGAAAGGGCTCGATTATCTTTGGGCATGTTCAAATCTGTTTTACAGAAAGCCACCGAGGCCGGAGCGGCAGAACTCAAGCGCTACTTCAACGGCAACTTCGTTATAAGCAACAAAGAGGGCCCCAACAATCTGGTTACCGAGGCCGACCATGCCGCAGAGGCTGCCATCATCGGAGCCATCAGAGCCGAATGCCCGGATCATGCGATCCTGAGCGAGGAACAGGGCGCCACTGAAACAGCCAGCGATTACAAATGGATCATCGATCCGGTGGACGGAACCGTCAACTTTGCGAACGGCATTCCCATATGCTGCGTAAGCATAGCGCTGGAGTTTCGGGGAGCGATTATCCTGGGGGCGGTGTACAATCCATTCATGAATGAATTTTTTCTGGCCGAAAAAGGCAAGGGGGCAACACTCAACGGCAATCCGATTTCGGTGGGAAAGAAAGCACAGGTGGCCAAGAGTTGCCTGGTAACCGGATTTCCTTATACCTATCTCGATCACCCCAACGGACCGCTTCAGGTATTCGGCAAGCTCGTGCGGCGCGGCATTCCGGTACGGCGTTTGGGCAGTGCCGCCATCGATTTATGCTGGGTGGCTGCAGGCCGCTTCGACGGGTTTTATGAACACAGCCTTCAGGCCTGGGACAGCGCCGCCGGATTTTTGATGGTGCAGGAGGCGGGCGGAACAGTAACCGATTTCGAAGGCAGGCCCTATTCCGTTTATCAACCCCATCTGCTGGCTACAAACGGATTGATTCACGATGAACTGCTGCGCATCATCTCGGGCGGCGAGGTGGAGAGCATGCCCTGATTCCACAGAAAAACAAGAAGGATTCCTTAAAACCTTAAAAAGCAATATGGCTGAAGAACGTACAGAAATATCGACGCTCGGAGAGTTCGGACTGATTGAGCACCTGACCCGGAACAACGAAACGCGCAATGCGTCCACACTGGTGAGTGTGGGTGATGACGGGGCCGTTATCGATCATTTTGGAAAACATACGGTGGTGAGTACCGACCTGCTGGTGGAGGGAATTCATTTCGACCTGATGTACACACCGCTGAAACACTTGGGTTACAAGAGCGTGGTGGTGAACCTGAGCGATATCTATGCCATGAATGCAACGCCCACACAGATCACACTGAGTATCGCATTCAGCAACCGCTTCAGCGTGGAGTCGCTTAACGAATTTTACGAAGGCGTTTATGCCGCCTGTGAGCGTTACAGCGTCGATCTTGTCGGAGGCGATACCTCTTCATCGCAAAAAGGGTTCATTATTTCTGTGACCGCACTGGGCGAAGTGGCGCCTCATCAATATGTAAAACGCTCGGGGGCCAAAAAAGGTGATCTTATTTGTGTGAGCGGTTTCCTGGGCGGCGCCTTTCTGGGCCTGACCTTGCTGGAGCGCGAGAAAAAGATTTTTGCCGAAACCGGCGCACAACCCGACCTGGAAAATCAGGATTATATCGTAGGCCGTCTGCTCAAGCCCGAGGCCCGCAAAGACATCATTGAATTTTTCGGCGATGCGGAAATCATGCCTACATCCATGATTGATGTGAGCGACGGGTTGAGCAGCGATCTGCTTCATTTGTGCAAGCACAGCAATCTGGGCTGTGTCTTGTATGAAGACAAGATTCCCGTACACGAATCCTCCAGGCAGTTTGCCTATAAGCTTGAAATCGACCCTACGGCCTGTGCGCTGAGCGGCGGGGAAGATTATGAGTTGCTATTCACCCTGGCGCAGTCCGATTACGATAAGGTGCTGCTCAACGAGCAAATCAGCGTCATCGGGTACATGGCCGAGGCTTCGGAAGGGAAACAGATCATCACCCGGGGTGGCAACCGCCATGAACTGGTTGCCCAGGGCTGGAACCACACCCGGTAAGCCTTTTTGACTTGTTTTTTCAATAGAAGCCTGGTTTTTCCACGCTTTTTGCACATTTCCCCCTAACTTCGCCGTCCTTTCACAAGCAACGGGGATGGTGCCCTGTTGAGATGAAGACAACAGGCTTCAACACTTATTGCTAAAAGGAAAAAACAAAGATTATGCCCGGTAAAAAAAGAACCTATCAGCCGCATGTTCGCCGCAGAAAATCCGTACACGGATTCCGTCAGCGCATGCAAACCGCCAACGGACGCAAAGTACTGGCCAGCCGCCGCAAGAAGGGTCGCGCCAAACTGACGGTTTCCGACGAGCGCTTCGGTAAAAAATAAAAAGCAGGTTGCCTGTTAAAGGTAACCCATCAGGATACTGCGCCCTCCGGAAACGGGGGGCTTTTTTCGGCCCGGCGATTTGTCGTCGGCCTAATTTCAACCGCAAGATTGGAACAAAAACCGCGATACACTCTGGGAAAAACCGAACGGCTGAAAAGCCGCAAGGCCATTGCCGCGCTCTTCGCTTCGGGAAAAAGTTTTTCGTTGTTTCCTTTCCGCGTTGTGTTCCGTTTGGGTGAAGCTGTAAAGGAAGGCGCTGATGATTCCGGCATGATTGTGCTGCCGGCTTTTTCGGTGAGCAAACGCCATTTTCCTTCGGCAGTGAAAAGAAACCGCGTGCGCCGGATGATGAAGGAAGCGTTCCGGCTTTCCAAAAACAGGTTGCAGGAAACTTCGTTACCGCAGAACATGAAACTGGAGTTGTTCATCATTTTCCAGGGAAATGAAATTCCTGACTATGCGCATCTGCTGAAGCGCATGCAGGCCCTGATGCAGCGGCTGAAAAAAGAAACCGAGGCGAAACCAACCAAAGATGATGCGGCAAATTAAACATTTTCTCAGTCTTCCCTTCCTGGGAATGATTCGGCTGTATCAGCTGGTGCTATCGCCTTTGCTGGGACCGAAATGCCGCTACACGCCCACCTGCTCGAACTATGCGATGGAGGCCATAAGAAAGTACGGCCCGCTCAAGGGGTGCTGGCTGTCGATCCGACGAATCGGTCGTTGCCATCCCTGGGGAGGTCATGGTCATGACCCTGTTCCCTGATCTTGTTTTGAGAAATTCTACCGGTTTATTTTCCCGCACCAAACCGCTCTGAGATTTTGCTCCAGTTTACGGTGTTCCAGAAAGCCCCCAGGTAATCGGCCCGGCGGTTCTGATAATGCAGGTAATACGCGTGTTCCCATACATCACAACCCAGCAGGGGAGTGCCCTTGACTTCGGCAACATCCATGAGTGGATTGTCCTGATTGGGCGTGGAGCAGATATCCAGTTTTCCTTCGCGCAGGATCAGCCAGGCCCAGCCACTGCCAAAGCGTGTCATGCCGGCATTATTGAATTTTTCCCGGAAGGCGTCAAAGGATCCGAAAGCGCTGTTGATGGCATCGGCAAGTGCGCCGGTTGGTGTTCCGCCCGCATTGGGTGACATGCTTTCCCAGAAAAAGGTATGGTTCCAGTGGCCGCCGCCGTTGTTGCGAACCGCGGGACTGATCTTTCCTGCCGAAGCCACCAGGGCTTCCAGCGATTTGCTTTCGTGTTCGGTGCCGGCAATGGCTTTGTTCAGATTGTCGACATAGGCCTGATGGTGCTTTCCATGATGGATTTGCATGGTCCGGGAGTCGATATGGGGCTCGAGGGCATCGTGGGCGTAAGGCAGTGCGGGAAGGGTGAATGGCATGTTGGTAGGTTTTAGAGATGCAAATGTACACCCCGCTCCCATACCACAAACTGCAGGCATGTATTTCTTTCCGTTATCGGAAACACCTTATCGTTTTGCCCGGAAAAATTCAGTCATCAGGGATCCGCATTCTTCGGCCAGCAATCCGCTGCTGATGACGGTTTTGGGATGGAAGGGATTGTTGTTGCCGCAGCAATGCCTGTAGCCGTTTTTCGGGTCGGAGGCCCCGTAGACCACTCTTCCGATCTTGCTCCAGAACAGGGCTCCGGCGCACATGATACAGGGTTCGAGGGTTACATAGAGGGTGGCTTCCGTCAGGTATTTGCTATTGAGAAACTGGGCTGCCGCGGTGATGGCGATGATTTCGGCATGTGCGGTGCTGTCGGTGAGCAGTTCCACCTGATTGTATCCCCGCCCGATGATCCGGTTTTCTATTACGATAACAGCGCCCACCGGCACCTCGTCTTTTTCGAAGGCGCGGTTTGCCTCCTGCAGGGCGCGTCGCATGAAAGTCTCGTCGGCTGCTTGAGAATTTATTTGGTCCATCAGAGCATAAAATTAGGCCTTTGCGTCGGGTTGAACGATGGAAGTAGATGATACGAAGCTGGTTGAGGTTTGAATTCGGGAAACAATCCCCATGTAATCTATGCATCAAGTCCCTAAAAAAACCGAATTTCATTTCTTTCACTCACCAAGACTTATTTATGCTAGTCGATCAGCTCCGGGCCATGCGCGGTTATTTTGATGAAGGCCATACCTTTTCGGCGGAATTCCGCCTAAGCCGGCTCAGGGAACTTCGGGCGCTCCTCCTTCGAAACGAGCAGGCCATCAACAAGGCTCTTTATGCCGATTTGCGCAAGCTGCCCGAGGAGGTCTGGCTCACGGAAATCGGACTGGTGCTGGCCGAGATCGATCTGGCAATTGGGCAACTGAAAACATGGATGCGGCCCGAACGCAAGCGCACCAACCTGCTGAATTTTCCTTCTCGCTGCAGCGTGGTAGCAGAACCTTTGGGCGTAGTGCTGATCATCGCCCCCTGGAATTATCCCCTGATGCTGCAGCTGGTTCCCCTTGTGGGCGCCATGGCTGCGGGCAATTGTGTGGTGCTCAAACCCAGCGAGCATGCGCCGGCCACATCGACACTCATGGCCGAAATGATTGGCTCGGTTTTTCCCGCCAGTTACCTGCTGCCCGTTATCGGAAAGGGTGAAGAGGTCATTCCCGAAATGATGAAGGGGTACAGGTTCAACCATGTGTTTTATACCGGAGGTGCCGGCGTGGCGCGAAAGATTTATGCGCTGGCGGCTGAACAACTGGTGCCGGTAACGCTGGAACTTGGCGGAAAATCGCCCGCCGTTGTGGAAAGCGATGCCGATATAACGGTAACGGCTAAACGAATCGCGTCCACCCGGTTCAGCAATGCCGGACAGATGTGTGTGGCGCCCGACTACCTGCTGGTGCATGAAGATATCCGCCAGCCGTTTACCGATGCACTGATCCACTATACCCGAAAATTTTATGAGGCCCCCGGCCCCGGCGGCGAACCTCAGGGTAAGATCATCCACCACGGCCGGTTCAACCATCTGAAAAATATGCTGGATCAGGGAAAGATTCTTTACGGCGGAAAAACCGATGAGCATTCACTTTACATACAACCGACCATACTGACAGATGTTGTACCCGACAGCCAGCTAATGCGTGAGGAAATTTTCGGCCCTCTCTTGCCGGTGTTTTATTACCGCACCAAAGAAGAGGCAAAATCGCTGATAGCTCAAAACCCCGACCCCCTTGCTTTTTATGTGTACACCCGCAACAGGCAATCGGCCGAAGACTGGGTCCGTGCCGTGCCTTCGGGAGGCGCCTGTATCAACAATTGCAGCTGGCATCTGACCAATCCCCATCTGCCTTTTGGCGGCCGCGGTTCCAGTGGCATGGGACGATACCATGGCCGATATTCCTTCGAAACCTTCAGCCATAAAAAAGCGGTAATGCGAACGCCGCTCTGGTTCGACCCGGCATTGCGATATCCTCCCGTAACCGGCAAGCTCGGGCTGATCCGTAAACTTTTCTGATAGCCGCTCAGTGCCTTCGGATGTTGAGGGGACGGATCTGCCGCTGTTGCAATTCCCCATTTCGTGAAATCACCAGCGGAATGTTCCGGCCGGTTTGCTGCAACTGTGTTTTGTACTGCATGAGGTTGCCGCTGAAATTATTGCCCACGCCCACAAGCCTGTCGCCGGGAACCAATCCGGCCTTGTCGGCCGGTGAGCCAGGAATCACATCATCCACGATTATGTCGGATTCCATAAAGTAGAGGCTCATGCCGGTGTATCCATAGTCGAATTCTTCGCGGTAATGGATATTGGGCAGCAGATGAATCGTTCTTTCGGGGTAATTGACAACCAGGTTGAAACGGCGCAGCAGGTCGTTGCCCAGCAAACCCGATACGAAGGGATAGGCAGTCACATTGTATTCATCATCGAAAATGAATGCGGGCACATTCCGGAACCGGTATTTGCCGAGCTTCAGTTTTTTTACCACCGTCAGTTTCATGCGCAGGCGACCGCTCATGCCCTCACCGATGCTGAGCAACGGGTTTCGTTTGCTGAGTAGCACGCCGCTATCCTGCACAAAGGCCTCGCTCATCAGAAAACATAATCCGGCTCCGGTATCGAAGAAGAATGCGGAGTTTATCTTTCGTCGGTCTTCGATATCGAGATGCACAATGGGCAATGCCGTGAAAGCGGGTATCAGGGCGTACCCTCTTTTCGGATAGCGGTAACCTCCCGGCGAAAAAACATCGATGAAGCTGCTGTCGAAATTGACGGATGCGATATAGCGGCTGAAAAAACTGTATCCGATGATACCGTCAATCTTTTCACCATAAACACTGGAAAGGATTTCGTAGTTGTTGATATGGAAATCGAGCGGGGGAAGCTTCAGACTACCGAGCTGCAGCTGCCGGCCGAAAGCGAAACGTACCTTTCGTGCACCGCCAAGGCCTGTGATGGTGGTATCGGTGTCGCGCGATGCAATACCCAGATGAGAGCAGGTGGTGGAGTCGAAGGAAATACCGCCGCTTCCGGTGTCCAGAATGAAATGCAGGGTATCTGAAAAAGGAGGCAGATGCGCATCAACCACGATAACCCCGCCGCTGAATTGCCGGAACGGAACCCGCGCCAGCCACCTAGCCTCGGGTTTTGCCGCGCCGTCAACCTGCCCGAAAGCGCGCGGCCCGGGAGTAACCAACAGCATCAATAGGATAAACAACCTCATGACAGATCCCTTCTTCATAAATGTACAACCATCCGGGCGTAATTTTGTTAGTCTACAAAGCCTGTTTATGCATAAGGATGATCTGTTGTCGAAAGCCCTGCGGGAAGAGATGCTCACACTGGAGGAGGGAGTACTTCTTTTTGAACAGGCGCCGCTTGCCGAACTCATGTATGTGGCCCATACCCTTAGGATGAAAAAAGTGCCGCACGGAAAAGTGACCTGGATCATCGACCGCAACCTCAACACCACAAATGTTTGTATCGCCAACTGCAAGTTTTGCAACTTCTACCGCATACCCGGCCATCCCGAAGCGTATATCACCGATCTGGAAACCTATCGTCGGAAAATCGAGGAAACCATCCGGTACGGAGGCGAGCAATTGTTGTTGCAGGGCGGCCATCATCCCGAACTGGGGCTTGACTATTATGTGAACCTGTTCCGAACCCTCAAGCAATACTTTCCCCAGATCAAGCTTCATGCATTGGGTCCCCCGGAAATCGCCCATATCACCAAGCTGGAGAAAAGTACACACCGTGAAGTGCTGATGGCGCTTCGTGATGCGGGGCTGGACAGCCTGCCGGGTCCGGGTGCCGAAATCCTGACCGACCGCGTGCGCCGGCTGATCAGCAAGGGCAAATGCGGAAGCCAGGAATGGCTCGACATCATGCATGAGGCGCACAAACTGCATATCACCACCAGCGCCACCATGATGTTCGGCCATGTGGAAACCCTGGAAGAGCGTTTCGAGCACCTGATCAAACTGCGTGAGGTGCAGCAAAAAAAACCGGCAACGGCAAAAGGCTTCATCGCTTTCATTCCCTGGACCTTTCAGGATGTGGATACCCTGTTGGCGAAAATCAGGGGTGTGCAGAATCTCACTACTCCCGAAGAGTATGTGCGGATGATCGCCCTAAGCCGCATCATGCTGCCCAATATCGACAATATCCAGGCCAGCTGGCTCACCGTGGGCAAACAAACGGCACAGCTTTGCCTGCATGCGGGGGCCAACGATTTTGGCAGCATCATGATTGAAGAGAATGTTGTCAGTGCAGCCGGCGCCCCCCACCGCTTCACCAGCCGGACCATACAGGAAGCCATCCGCGAAGCGGGATTCGAACCCCGGCTGCGCGACCAGCAATACGCATTCCGGGCCATGCCCGAACTTATGGAAGAACAGGTGATCGACTACTGATCGGAACCCGGCCGCACAATAATAACGGAACGCATCCGTTAGTTTTTTACAACCCTTACCCTATGAACACCCGCAATGCCCAGCAGGAAGGAAGCTTTTTTGTGCGTTTCTTCCGCCAGTTGTTCGGTAAACTGGCCAAACCCCAGGAGGAATATCCCGTCCGCTATTACAAGAAGAACCGATATCAGGACAAGCACCGTACCGCACAGTTCAACAGTTGATACTTTTGGAATAAACCCTACCAGGACTTCATCATCACGCAGGGTAACCTGACCTTGATCAGCTCTTGTTTCTTGTAAACATCGCGTATCGCCATTTACTTTTGCGTATGCGCATCGCTTTTTTTTCCACCCAGCCCTACGACCGTACCTATTTTGAAAAGCCTACAGAAGAGCATCAATTCATTTTTCTGGAAACCGTACTCGATGAACAATCGGTACGCCTGGCTAACGGTTGCGATGGGGTTTGTGTATTTGTCAACGACCGGCTTAATGCCGGTGTGGTGGAAGAACTGCATCGGCTTGGCGTGCGGCTGATCTTGTTACGCTGTGCCGGGTTCAACAATGTCGATCTTGCCGCTGCCCAAAAGGCGGGCATTTGTGTGGCACGCGTTCCGGCCTATTCGCCCCATGCCGTAGCGGAGCATGCGCTGGCATTGATCATGACCCTGAACCGCAAAACCCATAAAGCGTATAACCGGGTTCGTGAGGGAAATTTTTCACTCGACAGGCTCACGGGCTTCGACCTCTACGGCAAGACCGTCGGCGTTGTCGGTACCGGAAAAATCGGTGCGGTATTCTGCCGCATCATGCTGGGTATCGGCTGTAGGGTGCTGGCATTCGATCTGATTGAAGATGCCGTATTGTCCAAAGCAGGCGTGCAGTATCTGCCCCTGATTGATTTGCTGGAGCAAAGCGATATCGTGTCCCTGCATTGTCCGCTGAATGAGCAGACCCGGCATATCATCGGTGCGCAAACCCTGCCCCATCTGAAACCCGGAGTCATGCTTATCAATACCGGAAGAGGTGGCCTGATTGATACGGCCCTGCTGATTGCTGCACTCAAAAGCGGCAGCATCGGGTATCTCGGCCTGGATGTTTATGAGCAGGAAGAAAAACTTTTCTTTTCCGACTGGTCTGAAAAACTGATTCAGGATGATCTGATTCTTCGGCTGATCGGTTTTCCCAATGTGCTGATTACCGCACATCAGGGATTTTTTACGGATGAAGCCTTACGCCAGATTGCAGATACCACGCTGCATAACCTTGAAGAATTTACAACAGAAGGCACCTGTGCCAACCGGCTTTGAGCGATAAATCACCGGTGTTTCCGGCGGAAAAATCACGAAATTTTTTGTTGGGTTTTTGGGAAAATGCCCTAATTTCGCATTGGAATTATTCTGATAAGGTTTCCCGTTCATTCACTGCATCAGCCAAGCACATTCCATCAATTGATTTTCTTACCCCTGTTTTCGGGGCGTTGAATCTCGTTTAACCGGCTATTTTCCTGTGTAATCATGTTCTCCTGCCACTTATATGTATAGTGCCGACCAACTGAACGAGCTGCTCGTAACCGAACTGCACGATTTAGCCGAACCCCTTGAAATCAGCCAGTACCGAAAGCTGGACAAGGCGTCCCTCATTCAAAAAATTCTTGAAAGCCAAGCCATCATGAATACCAAGAGCAAAACCGAAGGCGGTGATAAGCCCAAGCGGAAGCGTATCCTCAAGACGGATATTGTCAAAACTGCCGATCCGGCACCTGAACTGAATCCGAGCCGTAAAGCCGACCCACCTGCTCCCGAAAAAAGGAAGTATGTGAAAAAGACGGAGCCGGTGCGTGAAGAACCCGATCAGGAAGAAGAACTGCAGCCCATCACCAGCAGTGACCAGAGCAGCGTGCCCCCCGCTATAGCCTCGATGTTGCAGGAGGAAGATGAGCTTCAGCTTGACGGCCCCGATTTTCTGCAACCCGACCCTAATCCCGGACCTCCACCTCAACCCGTTCGTCCCCAGCCCGGAAAAAAAGATACCGGTCTGTTCAATATCGAATTCGACGGAGTCATTCTCGGCGAAGGCGTTCTTGAAATGATGCCCGACGGATATGGCTTCCTGCGCAGCAGCGATTACAACTATCTTTCCTCGCCCGACGATGTTTATGTATCCCCTTCACAGATAAAATTATTCGGCCTGAAGACGGGCGATACCGTTTACGGGTCCGTGCGTCCGCCGAAGGAAGGGGAAAAATATTTCGCTTTGCTGAAGGTGGAAACCATCAATGGCAAAACACCTGATGAGGTGCGTGACCGCGTTCCCTTCGATTATCTGACGCCCTTGTTTCCTTTCGAGAAACTCAACCTCTCCACACAGTCCAACAATTACAGCACGCGCATCATGGACCTCTTCACGCCTATCGGCAAGGGACAGCGGGGGCTGATTGTGGCGCAGCCCAAGACGGGCAAGACGATGTTGCTGAAGGAACTGGCGAATGCCATTGCCGAAAACCACCCCGAGTGTTATCTGATGATCGTGCTGGTGGATGAACGCCCCGAAGAGGTTACGGATATGGAGCGCAGCGTGAAGGCTGAAGTAATTGCCAGCACCTTCGATGAGCCCGCTGAAAAGCATGTGAAGGTGAGCACCATCGCCATGCAGAAAGCGAAGCGTCTGGTGGAATGCGGACATGATGTAGTGATCCTGCTCGACAGCATCACCCGCCTGGCCCGTGCGCACAACACCGTTGCACCGTCAAGCGGCAAGGTATTGAGTGGTGGTGTGGAAGCCAATGCCATGCAGAAACCCAAACAGTTTTTTGGTGCCGCCCGTAAAATCGAATTCGGCGGATCGCTTACTATCATCGCCACGGCGCTGGTGGATACCGGCAGCAAGATGGATGAGGTGATTTTCGAAGAGTTCAAGGGAACCGGCAACATGGAACTGCAACTCGACCGCAAGCTTTCCAACCGGCGGATCTATCCGGCTATCGATATCGTTTCCTCGTCCACGCGCCGCGATGACCTGCTGTTGGACAAGGATACCTTCCAGCGGATGTGGATTCTGCGCAAGCATATGGCCGACATGAACAGCGAGGAAGCCATCAACACCCTGCTCAAACACATGAAGGGCACCAGGGACAATGCCGAGTTCCTGACCAGCATGAACGGATAACCGCCATTCCCGATACCTTTGTAACCGCCTTCACGGGCGGTTTTTTCATGCCCGCGCAAACGGAACTGAACATGGCCATAACGCGCATTACCACCGAAGACCTGATGGAGCAGTATGCCGATGCGCTGGTATTGGATGTGCGGAGCCCCGGTGAATATACACATGCCCATATTCCCGGTGCAAAAAGCCTTCCCCTTTTCGATGATGGGGAGCGGAAAGAAATCGGTACGATTTACAAACAGCAAAGCCGGGAAAAAGCCATCAAGCGGGGATTGGATTTTTTTGGTGTGAAAATGCGTGGGATGGTCGAGGCTACAGAAGCTTTTGTCAGGGAATACCGGAAAACCCGGGGCATCAGGAATCAGGGAAACAGTACAGCCCATGATTTTACCCTTGTGGTGCATTGCTGGCGGGGCGGGATGCGCAGCGCCGCAGTTGCCTGGCTTTTGGAACTCTATGGATTCCGGGTAATGGTACTCGATGAAGGGTACAAGGGATATCGCCGATGGGCCAGGGAGCGGTTCGAAAAAAATTATCCCTTCGCCGTGCTGGGTGGTTATACCGGTTCGGGGAAAACGGAAATCCTGCAGGAGTTGCATCGGCCCGGACTCTGCATCATTGATCTGGAAGGACTTGCCTCGCACCGCGGTTCGGCATTCGGGGCACTGGGTATGGATCCGCAGCCTACACAGGAAATGTTTGAAAACCTGTTGGCCCGTGATCTCCATAGGCGGATGAAGGATATTGAACAAACGCCGGGACTCGTGATTGTGGTGGAAGATGAGAGCCAGCGCATCGGGCGTTTACAGATTCCCATGCCGCTCTGGAACACTCTACGCAAATCGCCGGTGTTTTTTGTGGATATTCCCTCAGCAGAACGACTGGCTTATATCATTGAGCATTACGGGAAGCACGACCGTCAACAGCTGGAAGATGCTATCCTGCGCATTGAACGCAAGCTGGGCGGACTCGAAATGAAAAACGCCATCGGGTTTCTGCGCGAAGGAAATACCGAAGCCTGCTTCCGGATTTTGCTGGCCTATTATGACAAGCTGTATGAGCGCGGATTGCACCACCGCGAAAATTTGACTGAATTGTTAAATAAGATACCTTGCGAAACCGTTGCGGCGAAAGCCAATGCGGAGTCCGTTGCCGGAACGATTTTGTCCCGGCCGATCCATCAAAACCCCGCTGATCAAATTACTACCCCGCTATGAACATATTCCGCATCATCCTTTGCCTGTTCCTGTCGGGGCTTCTTATCCAAACCCTGCAGGCACAGGACATTACGGGAGTGTGGACGGGCACGCTTTATGTGGATTCCACCAAGGCCTATCTGCCCTATGAAATGGTGCTGAGTGAAGAAAAAGGAAAAATCAGCGGCTATTCACGGATTGTTTTTGAACATGACGGTGTAAAGGAAGTTGGCATCCGGGATGTCACGGCCTCTGTTGTGAAAGGACAGGTGATTGTTGTGGATGAAGACTTCATTGAAAGCAATTTCAGTATTTATGTGCCCAAGCGGATCAAGAAAACCATGGTTCTTGACCTGACCACCACCGATACAGCCATGTTGCTCAAGGGTACCTGGAGCACCAATAAAACCCGGATTTTCTTATCGGCAACCGGCTCGGGCAATTTTGTCAAAAAAATCAACTACCGTGAAACGGCAATTTTTCAACGACTCGATGAACTCAAGCGGACGGAGAAACTCTCGTTCACAAAGCCCGTCGCTCCCGCACCGGTTGTAACAGCAGCAACACCTTCTGTAGCCACCCCTCCTGTTCCACCGCCGCCCGCCCCACCCCCTGTTGAAGTAGTGCCCGACCTCGTGATTCCGCGTATTGATAACCTGGCCATCATAAATACAGTTCCACTGACAAAAAAGTCGGGTGCTACACCCTTGCGCATCCTGCCCCCAACCGCACAACAACGCAAACGGTTCAACGACCTATCTAAGGTAACCCTACGTTATACGCCACCGGCACCGCCCGCTCTTCCACCGGTTGTTGTAAAACCTGCACCACCGCCACCGCCTGCACCGAAACCCACTCCGGCTCCTGTACGTCCAACACCTCAACCGGCCCCGCCTGTGGCAAAACCGGTTCCTGTTCCGAAGCCGGCACCTCCGGCGGTACCGGTTGCAGCTGCTGTGGTCAAACCTTCCGCTGAAGTAGGCGCTGCCGATCTTGAAAAACGGACACTGAAACTCGAGCAGACCCTATATTTTGAAAACGACAGCCTGGTGATCACCCTTTACGACAATGGTGAAGTAGATGGTGATACCGTGACGGTGGTGATGAACGGCGGCATTGTATTTTCCCGTCAGGGACTTTCAACCAGGGCGAACAGCAAGACCGTATACATACCGCGCACAACCGATTCCGTTCAGTTTATCATGTACGCAGAAAATCTGGGCGAAATACCACCCAATACCGGACTGATGGTGGTGATGGACGGAGAGAAACGCTACGACCTTCGGTTCAGCGCCGACCTGAAAAACAGTGCGGCCATCATTTTCCGGAGAAGAACAGAGTAATCATCATGGAAAACATACGACTCACCCAATTCTCGCATGGCGCCGGATGCGGTTGCAAGATTTCACCGGCATTGCTCGACAGGATGCTCCACAGCAATCAGGCTGTGCCCGACAACAAGCGGTTGCTGGTGGGTAACCATACCCGCGATGATGCCGCTGTTTATGACCTTGGTAACGGCACAGCCCTGATTTCCACCACCGACTTCTTCATGCCTATAGTTGATGATCCGTTTTCATTCGGGCGCATTGCAGGGGCCAATGCCATCAGCGATGTCTATGCCATGGGGGGAAAGCCGGTACTTGCCATTGCCATTCTGGGATGGCCGATCCAACAACTTCCTCCCGAAGTTGCCCAACGCGTTATCGAGGGCGGAAGGAGCATTTGTGCTGAAGCGGGCATTCCGCTTGCGGGCGGGCACAGCATCGATTCCCCCGAACCCATATTCGGCCTTGCTGTGAACGGACTCGTGAATATTCCCGATATCAAAAAAAACGACGGAGCCCGTGAAGGCGACCTGCTTTTTCTGACCAAGCCGCTTGGTGTGGGTATTCTGACTACTGCGGAGAAAAAAGGCATCCTGCGCGCCGAACATGCCCGGCTGGCCTCCGAACAGATGATGCGGCTCAACCGGATCGGTGAACAACTCGGCGCATTGCCCGAAGTACATGCGCTTACCGATGTGACGGGCTTCGGGTTGCTGGGCCACCTTACTGAAATGGCCGAAGCAAGCGGTCTCAGTGCAAGCATCCGCATGAATACCATTCCGCTGATCACTCCGGAGTTGCCCGATTATGTGGCGCAGAAATCCATACCCGGAGGCACTATCCGCAACTGGGACAGTTACGGACATCGGGTGGGTCCGGTTACCGACTGGCAGAAAGCCGTGCTGGCCGATCCGCAAACCAGCGGCGGACTGTTGCTTGCCGTTGACCGTAATAAGACAGAACAGGTTATTGAACTGTTCCGTAAAAACGGGCTTGAATCCTTTATCACTCCAATCGGAGAAATGATGGCGAAACGCAGTACGCTGATTACCGTTGAATAGTTCAGGCGTTTACCTCAAGCAACTTGTCGATAGCCCGGGCCAGTGCATGGTCTTTTTCGGTGACGATGTTTCCCGCATCATGGGTGCTCAGCCAGATTTCAACCTTGTTGTACACATTGGTCCATACCGGATGGTGGTTGGCTTTTTCAGCCTCGATGGCCACGCGGGTCATGAACCCGAAGGCGGCAGAAAAATCAGCGAATTCAAATTTGCGGTAGAGCGAATTGTTTACGGAAGTCCACATGGGAGGTCGGTTATTTGTTACATGTAAGGCCTAAAGATAGTCCGGATGCCTTAAGCCTTGCCTGTCCGTTTAAAACAATCCTGCTTGCTTACATTTGCTTCAAATATTTTTTTTATGAACACCGGACTTGCAGCACGAATCACCCGCGAACTTGCCGATATAGAATCGGCGGGTCTTTTGAAGAAGGAACGCATCATCACCAGCCTGCAGGGTGCGGAAATCACGGTGGGCGGAAAGCAGGTGCTGAACTTTTGTGCCAACAATTACCTGGGCCTGTCAAGCCATCCCGATGTGGAGGCCGCGGCCAAGAAAGCCATTGACGACCGGGGTTACGGCCTCAGCAGTGTGCGCTTCATCTGCGGCACGCAGGATATCCATAAGGAGCTTGAACAGAAGCTTGCCGATTTTCTGGGAACAGAAGATACCATTCTTTATGCGGCGGCTTTCGATGCCAATGGCGGGGTGTTCGAGCCGCTTTTCAATGAAGAAGACGCCATCATCAGCGATGCGCTCAACCATGCCAGCATCATCGATGGTATCAGACTTTGCAAGGCCCAGCGTTTCCGCTATGCCCATAATGATATGGATGATCTGGAACAACAGTTGAAAAACAGCGCCCATCTGCGCAGCCGCATCATAGTTACCGACGGCAGCTTCAGTATGGACGGCACCATTGCCCGGCTTGATCTGATTTGTGATCTGGCCGACCGATACGATGCCGCCGTGATGATTGATGAATGTCATTCTTCGGGATTTCTGGGAAAAACCGGCAGGGGCACGCACGAATATCGCGGTGTGATGGGCCGGGTGGACATCATCACCGGCACATTGGGTAAGGCGCTGGGCGGAGCCAGTGGCGGATTCACCAGCGGATCAAAACCCGTCATTGAAATGTTAAGGCAGCGCAGCCGTCCTTACCTGTTCAGCAATACGCTTGCGCCAAGTATTGCCGGGGCATCCATTGCGGTACTTGACATGCTCAGCAAGACCACAGACCTTCGCGACAAACTGGAGCGGAATACCCGATACTTCCGCGAAAAAATGAGTTCCGCAGGATTCGATATCAAGCCCGGCGATCATCCCATTGTGCCCATCATGCTTTATGATGCCGTACTGGCCCAGCGTTTTGCTTCGGAACTTTTATCGGAGGGAATCTATGTGGTCGGTTTCTTTTTTCCCGTGGTTCCGAAAAACCAGGCTCGAATCCGTGTACAACTCAGTGCCGCACACGAACTGCATCATATAGAGGAAGCCATTGCCGCTTTTGTGAAAGTAGGCAAGGCCCTGGGTGTAGTCAGCTAAAAACAAAAAACCATTTCCGGGGCATACCGGATAAGGCAATCCAACAACATGTCATCCAACGCGGGCAACGCAATTCCTTCTTCCGAGAAAATACTGGTAACCGGCGCATCGGGACTTGTTGGCAGGGAGCTGATTAAACGGCTGATCGCTTCCGGAAACCGGGTGGTGGCCACTATTCACAACAACCCGCTCGAGGAGATAGCAAGTCCCCTGCTCGAAAAAAAAACCTGCGACCTGCTCGATGTCTCGGAGCTGGCTTTGTTGATGGAAGGAGTTGACAAGGTCTATCACTGTGCAGCGGTTGTATCGTTCAATCCGGCCCATCGACGGAACATGTATGCCCTGAATGTGGAGGGCACGGCCAATGTGGTGAACACCGCCCTTGAAGCGGGAGTGAAAAAGTTATTGCATGTTAGTTCGGTAGCCGCATTGTCTTCAGAAACCGAAGGCGGGCCTGTTACCGAAGGCCGGCCCTGGCAGGAAGAAAACGGCAAGAGCGCTTATGCACGAAGCAAGTATCTGGCTGAAATGGAGGTATGGCGCGGTATTGCCGAAGGACTGAACGCGGTAATTGTCAATCCGGTAATCATTCTTGGAGATGGTGACTGGAACGGGGGCAGCACCCGCCTGTTCAAATCGGTTTATGAAGGGTTTCCCTGGTATTCCGACGGGGTGAACGGATTTGTGGATGTGCGCGATGTTGCGCTGGCCATGGAGGGGTTGATGGAAAGCGGGGTGCAGGGTGAGCGCTTCATAATTAGCCAGGGAAACTATTCGTACCGGCAGATTCTGGAACTGATTGCCCGGGCTTATGGCCGCAATCCGCCGCCTAAAAAAGTCACGCCCTTTCTTGCCGGATTGGTCTGGCGGCTTGAAGCGCTTAAAAAGTTGTTTGGGAATTATCAGCCCCTCATCACGCGCGAAACAGCAGCCCATGCCCTCGAGCGCGTGGAGTATGACAACCGCAAACTGCTGCAATTCCTCCCCGGGTTTTCCTACAGGCCGATGCCGGAAACGATAGAACATACGGCACGGCTTCTGCTTGCAAAAGCGGACAAAGCTGCTGTTTCCTAAAACTTCATCAGGCGCTCTGCCGCTTCTTCCAGCGTGGTTTCTTTTTTTGCAAAACAAAAGCGCAGGACCTTGTTGTCGGTGCCGTCGCGGTAAAATGCCGATGCCGGTATGGTGGCAACGCCAAAGTTTTTGGTGACCTGTACGGCCATTTCCGTTTCGGGCATATCGCTGCAGTGCGCATAGCTGTAAAGCTGGAAATAACTGCCGTGCGTGGGCAGGGGCCGGAACCGGGTCTGCCGCATGCGCTGCTCAAAATAATCCCGCTTCTGTTGCACCTGTTTGCCCAACAGCAGGTATTCATCTTTTTCTTTCAGGAATTCGGCAAGGGCCCACTGCACCGGACTGTTGCAGGTGAAGCAGTTGAACTGATGCACTTTTCTGAATTCAGCCATCATTTCCGGGGGCGCCACACAATAGCCCATTTTCCAGCCGGTGCAGTGATAGGTTTTCCCGAATGAGAAACAGACAAAGCTTCGTTGCAGGAGATCGGGGTAACGTAAAAGGCTTTCGTGGCGCAGGTCGTCGAAAACAAGATGTTCATACACTTCATCGCTCAGCAGCAGGATGTCGCTATGCTGCACCAGCTCCCGGAGTTCCCGGATATCTTCGGAACTCAGCACACTGCCCGTAGGATTATGGGGCGAGTTGAGCATGATCATTCTTGTGCGGGGATTTATGGCCTGCCGTACACGATTCCAGTCGATGGTATATTCGGGAAAGGAGAGGGGAATGCGGATGGCCCGGGCCCCGTTGATTTCGATATTCGGGATATAGCTGTCGTATGCAGGTTCAAACACAATCACTTCGTCGCCCGGCTGAAGGGCGGCGGTCAGCGCGGTATAAATGGCATAGGTGCCTCCGGGTGTTACAGTGATAGACTGATCGGGATGCACTTCGGTTCCGTAAAGCGATGCGATTTTTTCGGCGATGCGCTCCCGAAGCAGCGGCAGTCCGTTGGCATGCACATACTGGTTATGTCCGTTGCGCATGGCCTGGTCCACCAGCCCGATCAGCCGGCCGCTCATCATGAAGTCGGGAAAGCCCTGTCCCAGATTGATGGCCTTGTGTTCGGCAGCAAGGCTGCTCATTACGGTAAAGATGGTGGTACCCGATCCGGGGAGTTTGCTTTTCAAGGTCGGCATGACTGTAAATTGACGGAATCAAATGTAGTCCACGGACGATGAATAACGGAATAATCGGAGTGCCAAACCGGTTAAGAGGAAGGATAAGAGGAGGAGGCTACGCCCTGCCCTCTGTTTTGGAGGGAGATGCCCTGGGGAAGGGGCTTTGTTTTCGGCGTTAACGGTAGTTTACTTCTTTGAGGGTATAGGAGGAGATCGAAGCGACATTGACATTGAACGTGTCCAACACGAACAAGACCAGAGCGGCAACCATCACCAAAGGAGAAAGAACAAAGAAATAAACCCTTTTTAAACCTTTCATATGGTGAAACCGGTAAAAAAATGATGTGTTTTACCGGTTCTTACATCAATAACGAAAAGACTTAAAAAATAGTATTCGAACAGAACAGAGTTAAAGATAGGGAATATCAGAGGAATTTATCGCCTTTATTTCGTTTTACTTCAGCCACGAACTCTTTGATTTCCTGTTCCTTGTCCTTCTTGCAGATCAGCAGCACGTCGGCCGTATCCACCACGATGAAGTCATCGAGGCCCTGCAATACCAGCAGCTTTTTATTGTCGGCATGCACCATGTTCCTGGTGGCGTCAATCACCATCACATTGTTTCCGGCGACGGCATTCTCCAGATAATCTTTCTCCAGGTTGTCGTATGCGCTGGTCCAGGTGCCCAGGTCGCTCCAGCCGAAGTCGGCAGGGATGATGTACACGTTATCCGCCTTTTCCATGATCCCGTAATCGATGGATATGTTGGTGCACTGGGGATAGATGCGGTCGATGGCCGCTTTTTCTTCTCTGGTATTGAACCGGTTTTTCTCGGCATCGAACACTTCGTGGATTTCCGGAAGAAATTTCTCGAAAGCGGCAATGATGTTTTTGACCTGCCATACGAAAATGCCGGCGTTCCAGAGGAAGTCACCGCTCGAGAGGAAGGTTCTGGCCAGTTCGCGGTCGGGCTTTTCGGTGAAGGTTTTCACCTTGAATATGTTTTCGCTTACCGCCATCTGGTCATACTGTATGTACCCGTAGCCGGTGTTGGGGTGTGAGGGCTTGATGCCAAGCGTGAGCAGTCCGCGGATATGTTCCGTGAATTCGAGTGCGCGTAATGCGATGCGCTTGAACTCTTCGGCATTGAGGATGATGTGGTCGGCCGGTGCGCAGATCAGGTTCGCTTCAGGATTTTTTTCGAGCAACTTGTAACTGATGTAAGCGATACAGGGCGCGGTATTCTTCCGCGAAGGTTCGCAAAGTATATTTTCCGCAGGCAGATCGGCAAGTTGTTCCGCTACAATGTCGCGATAGATGTCGGAGGTGACCACATAGATGTTCTTTTTCGGAACAAAAAGGGCAAAGCGGTCGAATGTGGCCTGAATCAGGGTACGACCCGTGTTGAGGATGTCGAGGAACTGTTTTGGATAGTTGGTGCGGCTCATGGGCCAGAACCGGCTGCCGATGCCGCCGGCCATGATGCAGACGTAGTGGTTCTTGTTCATGGTGTCGAGTGACCGATACTCCTGTGCCGTGAACGAATGGCGGGCCGGAGGGGAATCCGAAACGAACAACGGATCCTATCGGAACAACGCTCAGGTTGATGGGGTTTCCCGGAACATACCGGACGGCAAACCTAATTCAATTCCATCATTCGCAGAAACAAAACCCCCGATCTGCGGTCATTTATATATTGGCTGATACAATCATTTAAGCCTTGATATAACCCTGCTTTTACCCTAACTTTACAAACCGCCCTTCTTTGGCGGGTCAATTACCCTGTACAACATCCATCAAGCCCTAGTGAGTTATGGCCAAAGCAAAAGCAGTATTAAAAAAATCTCTCGATAAAAAATCAGCTCCTCCGGCCCTGGCAAAAAACAAACCAAGGACTTCCGGCGTTGCCGTTTCTGAACTTACCGGAAAACTGCAGCAATACTTCGGTTTCGACGCATTCAAAGACCAGCAGGAGCATATCATCACCAACCTGCTGCAGGGCAACGATACATTCGTTATCATGCCCACCGGCGGAGGAAAAAGCCTTTGCTACCAGCTGCCCGCACTGATCAGCGAAGGTTGTGCCCTGATTGTATCGCCCCTGATCGCCCTCATGAAGAACCAGGTGGATCTGGTAAGAAGCTACAGCAGCAACGACGATATCGCCCATTTCCTGAACAGCACGCTCAATAAGGGACAGCAGAAGATTGTGCGCGATGACCTGGCTTCGGGAAAAACCAAGATGCTGTATGTGGCTCCTGAAACGCTCACCAAGGAAGAAAACATCGATTTCTTCCGCGATCTGAACATCTCGTTTTTCGCGGTGGATGAAGCGCATTGCATTTCGGAATGGGGACACGATTTCAGGCCTGAATACAGAAGGCTGCGCGAAATGATGGAACAGATCGCTCCCAAGGCCGCCATGATCGCTCTTACAGCCACGGCTACACCCAAGGTGCAAAGCGATATTGTGAAGAACCTCGGGCTGCGCAAACCGAAAATCTTCATCTCATCCTTCAACCGCCCGAACCTCTATTATGAAATCCTGCCCAAGGTGCAGAAGGACCAGACGGTAAAAAGCATTGTCCGCTTTATCCTGCAGCACAAGGGCAAGAGCGGCATCATCTATACCCTCAACCGCAAAACCACCGAAGAATTATCGGACCTGCTGATGGCCAACGGTATCAAGGCTGTGGCTTATCATGCCGGGCTCGACAGCAAGTTGCGCGCCGATCGTCAGGACCTTTTCCTCAATGAGGAGGTACAGGTGATTGTGGCCACCATCGCTTTCGGTATGGGTATCGACAAGCCCGATGTGCGCTTTGTGATCCATTTCAACATTCCCAAGTCGATTGAGAATTACTATCAGGAAACCGGCCGTGCAGGTCGAGACGGATTAGAAGGGAAATGCCTGCTATACTATTCCCACAAGGACGTGGCCAAGCTTGAGCACCTGATGCGCGACAAGCCCCTCAGCGAGCGGGAAGTGGGTGCACAGCTCATCAACGAAACGGTTTCCTATGCGGAAAGCGCGGTATGCAGGAGAAAAATCCTGTTGAGTTATTTCGGCGAATCGTATGATACCACGCAGTGTACGAACATGTGCGACAACTGCAACAGTCCCCGCGCAAAAATCGAAGCAAAGAAAGAATTGCAGCAGGCACTGCAGATCATCAAAGGACTTGAAGAACAGTTCACTATCGATTACATCATCCACATCCTGAAGGGCAAACTGAATCCGCAGGTGAAGATGTTCCGGCACCAGGAGCGTGAGTTTTTCGGTATCGGCAGCGGGCACGACGAGCATTTCTGGAATTCGCTGCTGCGGCAGGCCATCCTCGACGGATTCATCCGGAAAGACATTGAAGAATACGGTGTGCTCAAGCTCACCCCCAAGGCTACGGCGTTCCTCAAAAAAGCCACATCCTTCAATATTGTGCTCAACAATAAATTCGAGGGGGCCGATGCCGACGACGATGAAGTGGCACCGGGCAGCACGGGCGGAGGAGCAGCCGATGAACAGTTGCTGGAATCCCTCAAGACCCTGCGTAAACAGGTTGCGAAGGAAAAGAATCTTCCTCCTTTTGTTATTTTCCTGGAAAGCAGCCTTGAAGACATGGCCACGCTCTATCCCACAACCATCGAGGAGCTCGAAAAATGCCAAGGCGTGAGTAAGGGGAAGGCCATGCGTTACGGAAAGAAATTTGTGGAACTGATTGCCGCTTATGTGGAAGAGAACGAGATTGAACGGCCCGACGATATTGTGGTGAAGAGCGTGGTGAACCGGAACAACAACAAAATCTTCATCATCCAGAATGTGGACAAGAAGATTCCGCTGGAAACCATTGCCAAGAACAAGGATCTGAAAATCGACGAACTGCTTGAGGAGATGGAAACCATTGTAGCCAGCGGTACCCGGCTGAATCTAGATTACGCCATCAACGAAATGGTGGACGATTATGAGCAGGAAGAAATTATCGATTATTTCAAGGCTTGTGAAACCAGCAGCCTGCAAACCGCACAGGAGGAACTGGCCGACAGCAGCTTCACCTGGGAGCAGCTGAAAATCATGCGCATCAAGTTCCTGAGTGTGTACGGCAACTGATACCCGTTTTCCAAAACCACCGATTACAGCTTTGATACTCCGAATCCGGGTTCGGGCAGAATTTGCATAAAGCCATCCCTGAGTACAAAGCCGTTTCGGAACAGGTCTTCCGCCAGGTCGAAACTGCCGTCGAGGTCAAGGTATTTGGTATTGCTGCAGGAATAGGCCGCATGTAGTGCCGCGGCGATGCTGATGACACTCTCGTCGTTGCAACCCCAGAAAATACCGATGCCGGCCTGCCGGGCAATGACCGACATCTCCAGTGCCCGCACAATACCTCCGCATTTCATGAGCTTGATATTGAAAATTCCGAAAGGCTTGTTGCCGGAGGCGAGCCGAAATGCGCATTGAGGTGTTTTGACCGATTCATCGGCTGTCAGCATTTTCCGTAAGGGTTCTTCGATGGCGAGCAGTTCATCGTCGTGTCCGGTTTTGAGCGGTTGTTCAATCAATTCAAGTCCCAGATCTGCAGTGGCAATCATGAATTTCCGGAGGCCAGCCAGGTCATAACCCTGGTTGGTATCAACACGGATGAGCAGATCGCCCTTGCCGATTTCGTGGATGCGCTTCATCCGTTCTATGTCCTCTTCTACCGAGCGGCCTGTTTTTATTTTCAGCACTTTGAATCCCATTTTCACAAACGCTGCCGCCTGTTTTACCGTTTCATCTATGGAATCGATACCAAGGGTGATGGAAGTAGGCAGCGACCGGATTTTCTGCCCCAGATAGCTGACCACCGGTACGCCCAGCCATTTGCAGAAAGCATCGTGCAGGGCCATGTCCAGTGCGGCTACGGTAGCGGGATATTTTCCGAATGTTGCAGAGGCATCATCAATGATTTTTCTGAACTGCCGGATATCCTTGCCCTGCAGTTCCTGAAAAAATGCCGAGTTCAGGTTTTCCTCCGACCGGCTTATGCTTTCGCCCGTCACTTCCTCGGCAGGGCTGGCCGATCCGAATCCGCAGATTCCGTTCTCCAGTTCAATCTCAAGAAAACAAAGCGATACCGAATCGAAACTGTCGTAGGCGATGGTGTACGGCTTCGTGAGCGGAATCGAGCGGGAATATGTGCGGATGTGCCTGATATTCATGTGGTGTATAAATCTGTATGGGTGATGTAGGTCTTGTTTTGTTTTCAGCTGATCAGTCGTGTTGCCCAGCGGCAAGTTTCCGCAGCGCCGGTACAAGCCGGTTCATACCTTCCTTCAATGGCTGAAGTACGGGAATGCTCAATTCTTCCTCAAGTTCTTTTTGCAACCTTCCGGCTTCCGCTTCTTTGAGGCCTTCCGTATTCATAACCAGCGCAAGAATGCTTGTGCCCAGCATCCGGTAAAGGGCGATTTCGGAATACAGATCGGGGATTTGGCCCCAGTGCGGTTCGTTATCGTAATACGTTCTTGCCGGTGCCCATACAAGTACCGCATGCCGTGCATTCCCCGAAAGCAGGAACTCGAGTCCGCAGGGTCCGCTGGGATTGCGCAGGGCCGATTGGCCTTCCAGGAAAATGATATCGGCACCGGTTTCATTCCGGCATTGCACGATGGCGTGTTCAAGTTCACCGGAAACAAAATCGTTGAGTGTGGAGTCCAAGATGAAGCCGTAGCGGCCACCTTGTAACCAACCGGTTTGACCGGTATAGATCATTTCGGCCTTGATACCGGATTCCGTACAAGCCTGCTTGAGCATGCGCGCCGCTGTTCTTTTTCCGATGGCGCAGTCGGTACCCATCACAGCAACGATGGGGGCTTTGACGGAGTAGATGCTACCGTTCCAGAAATGCAGTTCCCGCCTGTGTTTGGGTTTGCGGATATCGATCAGCTCCGCCTTTTTTTCTTGGGCAAGAGCCACAAGCTCGGGTCTTTCGCAGAGCAGATCGTGCAATCCGTTTACGATGGAAATGCCCTTACCAAGCGCTTCTTCCATAATGGAGAGCATGGGTTCAGGAAGTATTCCGCCCACAGTGGCGATGCCGATGATGAGATAGCTTACCGGTCCGGTTGCCTCAAGCGCCTGTTGCAGCGAGGCGAATACCGGAATATTTCGGGCCTTCCCGTCGAGCAGGGAGCCCGCATCTTTTCCTGCCGTGGCCTCATGATCGATAACTCCGGCGATGGAAAACCGCTCGGTCCCCCGGACCAGCCCGTGTGCGGTTTTGGCATCGGAAGTGTTGAGGAGTCCGTTGGTGAGGATGAGGGCTTTGTTCATGGTGTTATGAATCTGATTGATAATTATGGTCTTTAGTCGGAGACTAAAGACAACACAGGATATTATTTTTCTTTCCGTGCAATGAATACACCCGGACGGTTGCCCGTGGCTTTTTGATTATGATAGGTCAGTTGTCCGTTGATCCAGACGCGTTCGATGCCGCTGCTGAGCGCGTGGCTGTTGCCTAAGCCGGCATGGTCTTTCACGGTAAGCGGATCGAGCAGCACGAGGTCGGCATAATAGCCCGGTGCAATGAGTCCCCGTTTGGCAATCCCCACATGTGCGGCACCGAGTGCGGTCATCTTATGGATCGCTGTTTCCAGCGGCAGCCGCTGTTCTTCCCGTACATATTTAGCCAATACCCGGGTGAAAGCGCCATACCCACGCGGGTGACCGCCGGCATTTCCGTCGGAGCAGATATTGGCATGCGGCCAGCTGATGAAATTGGCGACATCACCGTCTTCCATCGATCGTGCGGCAATGGCTTCAATCCCATCCGGATGATCAGGATGGTTTTTGCGGAAGGCCGTTGCCTGTGCAATCAGCCAGATCAGGCTGATTGAGGGTTTTTCTTTTCGCAGTGCGGCAATTTCTCCCATGGTTTTTCCGGCATAGAGGGGTTCGGGCGCATACTGCACCAGTACCGAGCTTCCCGGATCAAAGAGTTCGTTCACGGCAAATTCAGCAGCTTCTGGGTCTTCATAATTCCGTCCTGGAAACAACACACGGAGCGTGGAGTTCCAGAAATTATAGGGATAAACATCGGCCGTGATATCGATACCTGCCCGGCGTGCTGAATCGAGCCGCCGAAGGATATCCGCCGAACGACCCCATTTGCTTTTCATGCTCACCTTGATATGTGAAATCTGCACCGGCATACGGTTGACCCGCCCGATGTTGATGATTTCGCCAATGGCTTCATCGAGGGTGACATCCTCACTACGGATATGACTGATGTAATGTCCGCCGGCCCTGGCCACAACCGAAGCCAGTTGCAGCACCTCATCTTCTGAACAATAAAAAGCTGATTCATATTCGAGGCCCGTTGAAAGACCCAGCGAACCGCGCTTCATTTCCTGACCGAGTATTTTTTTCATGGCATCGACTTCTGCCGCAGTGGCTTTGCGGAGCAGGTCGTTTTCGCCCATCACATTTTCGCGCAGGGTGGTTTGTCCGGTATAGGTGGCTACATTGACGGCGGCGGGTTTTCGTTTCAGCATGGCCCGGATGCTGTCGGGCGGATAACTGTTGCCATCTTGTCCCACCACAATGGTGGTGATACCCTGATTATTGGTAGCGGGGCAGTCGGGGTATTGATTCATATGGCCCAGATGATGGCTGTGCGTATCAATGAAACCCGGGGCCAGCACCAGGCCACCGCCGTCGATGATTGCTTCATCGTTACGGGGGCTTAGGGTACCGACTTCCGTGATTTTATTTTCCCGGATACGCACGGAGCCGGGATAGGCTTTTCTGCCGCTGCCGTCGGCAATCAATACATGCGTGATCAGCAGTCCATGCTGCCGGGAAGGAGCCGGCTGCTGTGCGCTTGTCTGAATAAGTAAAGCGCAGCAGTACAGGATAACGGGTATTCCTTTATGCATAAAAATTTTGATGAGCGGGTTTTCAAGAGAAGAGCTATTCTTCAGCTAAAATTTCCTTGTTGGTACTATTCTTAGTTCTACGACAACCTTGTTTCAAATCAGTAATCCTAAGGGAACGTTAATTTTCAGCCTGTTCAAGTCTGCCCTGCAGTCCGGCATCAAGGTTTTGTATATTTGAGATGTTCAGTTAATCATTGTCAAA
>CAZZLI010000020.1:0-30704 GCA_964655055.1 uncultured Ferruginibacter sp. | reverse complement strand
ATGAAAATGAGAACAGAAGTAACAATGTAATTAGTGCAGAAAGCAAAGAAGAAGCCGACAAATTATTCAATGAACTATCGACAGGCGGACAAATTGAAATGCCCATTTCTGACAGTCCTTGGGGTTCATATTTTGGTATGTTTAGAGACAAATATGGAATTGAATTGATGGTAGATTTTTACTCAAATCCCAGTAAATAAAACACGACAAATGAAAACAACACCGGAACACGATGAACGAATTGCGAAAATGACATTCGCATCGGTGTATCCGCACTATGTCGCAAAAGTAGAAGGCAAAGGTAGAACCAAAGAAGAATTGCATCAGGTCATAAAATGGCTGACGGGATTTGACAACAAAATACTGCAAGCGTTGATTGACGAGAAAGTAACATTTGAAACATTCTTCAATAAAGCAAAACTAAACCCAAACGCTCAACTCATAACAGGTGTAATTTGTGGTTATCGGATAGAAGAAATTGAAAATCCTGTGACAAAACAAGCAAGGTATTTGGACAAGTTGGTGGACGAATTGGCAAAGGGTCGAAAGATGGAAAAGATTTTTCGAACAACTTGAAAATAAACACTGCCTGTAACAGCAGGTTTAAGAAATTAGCGGTTCAGTGGGTAAATGAGCATCTGTGCTTCGTATCAAGTTCAGTGCTGGCAGACAATTTTGTGCTTAAAAATCGCCAACTTTATAAACCTACAAACCGTTATGTCGACTCCATCAAACTTGAACACCTGCGAAGTACCCCCATCATGAGTGTTTGCTAAACGGATTGAAGAATAAAAGCACCTATACCTGAAGCCCAAGAAACAAGGCCACGATTACAGAATTCTATGCGGCCCAATAACCCAGTACCAGCAAGAGCACCACATAGCCGTAAGCGGCCAATAACCAGAACCGGTTGAATGCAATGGGAAAAACCCGCTGCGCTGCAACATAAAAAAGCAGGCTGAAGAACAGTTGCAGCAGCACATTGATGAGCAGAAGCCGCTCCAGCCCCTGCCCAAGGGCAAACACATGATAACAGCCCCACGTGAGCAGGAACTGAACGGCCGCAATCAAAAGCAACAACCCCGAACGTTCGCGGAACACCAGCTGCTGGATGAACAGCAAGCTGATTCCTTTGCATACCGATACCGCCACTACCCACATAAAAAGCGGTGCCTGCCGCATATACTCCGTTCGGTTCAGTGCCCAGGGAACGAACAGGCAGCCCAGGAGTATCAGGAAAGCCGACCCGATGGTACCACCCAGATATTGCCGCTGTGCTCCGGACAGATTTCCGGAAAGCGAGGAATCGGCGAAACCTTTCATCCATAACGGCCGATACACGTTTTCAAACACATCGACACAGGCGGTATGGATGCTGCCTGCAATCAACAGCACCGAAAACAACCCCAGCAGAGTGGCGCCGAACTCGCGCCCTACAAAAAAACGGTCGTAATACAACTGCAGCCAGTTCAGCACCAGAAAAGGCATCAGGGGAACCGTATAGGTCAGCGCCCGGCGCACCGGCTGCCAGTCGAAATGCAGGCCGAAATGACGGAAACACCATAGGGCCATGAATGCCATTTGCACCAGGGCCAACACGGAGCGGGCAATGGCCAACCCGCGAAAATCGAGCTCAAGCAGGTAGATGGCGCCCAGCTGTCCGAAGAAATTGAAGGCGATAAACCCGGCACTGATCAGCAGAAACGGTCGCAGGCGCTGCTCGTTGCGCAGAAAAAAAAGACCCGGCGCCATCACATTGCCCAGAATACCCGTGAGCAAAGCGGTACAACCGTAGGGCCAGAAAGCGAAACCGCTACCGGCAAAAAACAGGTCGAAAAGGCGCGGACCGAAAAACAGAAAAAGCAGGCAACCCAAAGCCGCCGCAAGCAGGGTAAACATGAAGAGGGAGGATACAAACCGGCGTTTCGCGCCTTCTTCGCCGATTTGAAAATATTGGTTGGCCATTGCCCCCGATATACGAAGCGACACAAGAATACCGGCTATGAGCGACACCCGGTTCATCAACTCGTTCACACCGAACTCCTCCACCGTAAACCGGCTCAGGTAAAAAGGCAGTAGCAGCCAGGAGGATAAAAACTGCAAGGCGGTGACCAGCAGAAAGATGAAGGTAGCCCGGGAAGCGATATGGAGACGGGTTGCAAGCATGGAGGCTGCACGATTGTTGCGGCAGGCTGATGGCGGATCAGCCCGATTGCCATAATTTGCAATGTACTCAATTAAGCGGTGGTATGCCCCTCAAAGAAAAAATCGGACTGCTCAAATCCTGGTTGCTCTATTACGGCAATCCCGCAGGGCAATACCGGTTGCGCCGGTTCTACCGCCCCTTCATAAAAACCGGCGATCTCTGTTTTGATGTGGGTGCCCACCTCGGCAACCGCAGTGCCGCCTGGCTTGGTTTGGGGGCCCGCGTGGTGGCCGTGGAGCCACAACCTGCCTGCATCCGCTACCTGCGGAAAAAATTCGGACAAAACGAGCGTTTCCATCTTTTTGCCGGAGCGCTCGACAGCCGGCTATCCGAAAAAACCCTGCACATATCCACCCTCAATCCGGCCGTGAGCACGCTGAGCGATGCGGGTTGGATGAGTCGCATGGCCCAGGCTGCCCGCTTCAAGCTGGAATGGGATGTGCAAACAACCATACAGACTACCACGCTTGACCGGCTCATAGAACAATACGGATTGCCGGCATTTTGCAAAATCGATACCGAAGGATATGAACTGCAGGTGCTCAAGGGGCTTTCGAAGGCGATCCCGCTGATCTGCTTCGAAGTGATATCGGTCCAAAAGGAAAGCGTTGAGCCCTGCATCAGCCACATCGGCGCCTTGGGTGAATATGAATACAACTGGTCGGTGGCGGAATCGCTGCGGTTTGAGTTGCCGCAATGGGTGGGCGCTGAGCAAATACTGGAAACCATAAGCCAACATCCTTCACCCCTATTCTCGGGCGATATCTATGCAAGACGCAAATCCTGAGCTGCTCTTCTGGCTGTTTTTTCTTAGCATCAATTTGCTGGTGTTCCTTCCCGCCTACCTGATCCATTATTCCGAAACATCGTTTCTTCCGCCCGTTTTTTACGGAAAAACATCCACCATCAACAAGCAGAAAGGCAATGTATTTGTGCGGGTGAACCAGGACATCTTTCGTATCAGTGCCGATCTCGCCATCCTGATGCTACCGGTATTGTTTGTGAGAAACCCCATTTTTATTCGTCTATACAGCATCGGATGCGCACTTTACTTCGTACTGATACTTGTGTACCAGATCACCAACGGCATCTGTCGAAAAATCTACCACAAGGAACTCACCCATTTCGAAGTGATCCGCTATCTGAATATCGGCTACACCATCGTCCGGCATTCGGCCATCCACCAATTGCTGCTGCTGGCTGCAGGACTGCTCTTGCTTTTGTCAGCAACCGGCTATGGATTTTATCGCTTGTTCAGTTGGATGAGCGGACAACCGATTTCGATGGTCACTGCATTGCTGTTGCTTGTTTTTGCACTGATTCCCTACTATGTCCGAAAAAGAGTAATGACCCTGGCCTTCTCAAACAAAGTGTTTCCGCTGCACGCCTATGAACTGTACAAACTTTTTTTCCTTTCGCGTAGCAGTGGCTACCGACTAACGAAGCAGATTGATACTGCGGTATTACTGGCCGGCTCGCCGAAACCTTTACCTGCACTGAAGCATCGGCCCAACATCTATGTAATTGTTGTTGAATCATACGGTCGTATACTGCTCGACCAGAAGGATGCCCCCGGAAACACCTACCTGAACGATATCGTAACAGCAGAAAAGCTGCTTGTAAAAAGCGGTTTCCAAACTTGCTCTGCCTTATCCACCAGTCCGATCTCCGGCGCAGGTTCGTGGATTGCCTACAGCAGCTTCCTCTACGGCATCGACATGCGCAACCAGATGATCTACGACCACCTGCTGGCCGACAAGAACATGCGGGAGTACAACCACCTGTTCCGCCTGCTGCAGAAAAGCGGATATACCAACTACAGGCTGAACGCGGTAGGTGTCACCTACGACGGCGTGGCCATACCCTGGGAGCAATATTCCAGCTTCTATTCGGTAGATGAATGGCTCCATTTCATCGACATGGGCTATACCGGGCAGATGTATGGGCTGGGACCTGCCCCACCCGACCAGTATATTCTCCATAACACTACGCAACTGGTGAGGGCCAAACAAAAAGAACCCTTCAGCCTGTTCATCCTCACCCAGAATTCGCACAATCCATTCCATACCTGCCCGCCCTACCACAAGAACTGGCAGGACTGCTGTATACCGCCGGAGCAGGTGGAGAAGAAGGGTGCCAAACTGGTGTCGCTGCCCGACATCAACCATTATTACCAGGCCATCAGCTATGAGCTGAAAACCCTCAGCAACTTCATTGTACAGGAAGGTAGCGACAATGATGTATTCATCCTGCTTGGCGATCATCAGCCGCCGATTTTCAGCGAGGCGGAGGCCGGTACCGAAACCCCCGTACATATCATCACCCGGCGGAAAGAATTTTTGCAGGAATGGGAAAAACAGGGCTTTCTGCCGGGTATGATGCCTGATTTGAAAAAGCCTTTTTTTCAACATGCCGGACTCTACTCGCTATTCCAGCGGGCCATGACCGCAACGTATGCCCCCGGCGCCAATCTGCCGCTGTATGAACCGGAAGGCAAACCCCTTTTCAAAAATACGGATGATACATTCTGAACGGATTTTCCGCTTTGCCGTACTGCTGTCGGCGCTGATGCTGCTTGCTACCGGTAACGCATACCCGATAACGGCTCTGCTCCTGGTTTCAGTGACCCTGCTTGTGCGCCGGAATCAGGCTGAACTTTCAGCGCTTCGGCCTTTTGGCGGACTTGCCAACTACCTGACCCTGATCAGGGGGATAGCCCTATTGCTCCTGCTGTTCCTGCCAGAAATCCAAAACACATGCTGGCCCGGTGTGGCGGGACTGCTGATTGCACTGGCCGATGTGGCCGACGGCTGGCTGGCAAGAAAATTCAAATGCGCGACCCTCACCGGCAGTCTCATCGACGAGCAGACCGATGCCTTGTACATACTGGTGCTGGGCTACCTGGCCTACAGAACCAACCGTTGTGGAGCCTACATGCTGATTCCGGGATTGATAAAATATGGAAAAGACCTGCTGACGGGTGAATTACCGCATCATTTCGCCGCACATGCGCGCATTCCGCTTTCGAAATGGCTGGCCGGTATCGCTTTCATTGTATATGCCACTCCGTTTCTGCTGCAGCCATACTTCTATCGTCCGGTATGCATGGTCATGACCATCCTGCTCTGTCTTTCGTTCGCTGCTGAACTGGCCTTACGCTTCCGGCTGACGGCGGAACACCAATAACCGGTACGTCATCTTTTTCTGGGCAAACAGTTTTTCCAGCAGGAACCCCGAACGATAAACCGCAAGCAGGTTTTTCCGCGACCGGCCAAGGGGTAGCTGTAGCATGAGTCCGAACAAGGTTATCCTCAACTGCAGGGAAAAGATGCTGCGGGGAATGACGTACGGAGTAAGATCGATGTCTTCTTCCTGTTGGAAGCCAACATTGGTGAAAGCCCAAGTAAAATCATGCGCGGTATAGAGTTTGACAAGGGCCCAATCCTTTATCAATTGAGCCTCCCCGGCTCCTTGCCCGTTTCCGCCAAAGCAATCATCAATCAGGTAAAAAAAAGCGCCGGGCTTTGCCTGCGAAAAAATATGCAGCGCCGCTGCAGCAAGGTCATGGCTATGCTTGACCGATTCGATGGCAATGGCACGCGTATAGGGATATTCAAAAACCGCATCGAAGCTACCGCACTGGAAACGGCAGCGCTCCGAAACTCCGCCCTCCAGGGCATTGCGGCGGGCGGCGTCCACCTCTTCGGGGCTGATGCTGATGCCCATTCCACTCAAACCGATTTGCCTGGTCAGGGTGATCAGCGTGTTGCCCACACCACAACCAAGGTCCAGCAAGCGGTCGCTTGCATTGAAACCGAAATAGCTCCACAAATCATTGACATCCGAGCAGGATTTTCCCCGAAAAGAAAAAGGTAGCAGCTTCTTATGCACCGGATAGAGTTTCCTGCCCCGTTCGCGCGCGTGAAGGTCATCGTATAAAATCGACCGGCTATCCATGTTGCTTTTTGCGAAGCAGGAAAATGAATTCATTGGCACGGCTCAGGTTATTTCCAGATGCAGGCGCCGCACTGTAGTTTACCGGTATACCCAGTCCGAGCCGCAGGTAATGGCGCCACTTCATGGCCGGCCAGTGGTCGGGCAGTTCACGGATGATTTCAAAACCGGTTTTTTCAAACAGCGAACGCCATTCGTACAGCGTGAGTGCATCCTGGTGGCCCTCTTCGTTTTTCAGGCGCAGTTTTTCCTTGAAAAAACGCCACTTGAAACTTTCTGCGTTGCGCACCAGATAACAAAAGCGCGCATCGGGAGCGGCTACACGAAACTGCTCACGCAGGGCTTTTTCCCTGTCAATGAACCGTTCCAGGGAGCCCAGGCAGGTGATGTGGTCGAATGTGGCATCAGCAAATGGCAGTTGTTCGGCATTCCCGCAATGCAGGTCGGCATTCGGCAAACGCTTTCGGCAAAGGTCGATGGCCACTGAGGAAATGTCGATGCCGCTGAGTCGGGCTCCAAAGGAATCCGCAGCCATCAGCAACTGACCGGGCCCGCAGGCCACATCAAGCAGGCGGCTGCCAGGCCGGACATCCATGAGGGAAAGGAAGATCCGGTAAGCCTCAACAGGCCTTAGGTAACGCAGTCCGCGGGTGGCATAGGTCCGATCGAACCAATGCACAATGCCTGACTGTCCCTCCTCGTTTACGGTCTCGGCATTTCCCGCTCTTTCTGAATGATGCATATTGATGTGGAACAGGTTGAACCGCCTAAAATTAATGTATCGGTTTCATTCAAATGTAGCGTCCGGTATTCCGCATGTACTTTTGAAAAGGCGTACCGAAATGATGTAGCAGGAAATCTTCTTCCAGCAAGACGCGGAAATGCATGTTCACGAGATAAATGAGCAGTCCCAGGGCGAATAGGCCCGTAGGATAAAGCAGCCAAAGACCGGCATAGAAGATATACATGCCCAGCAGCAGGGGATTGCGCGATTTGCCAAATACACCGGTGGTTTTGAGTTCGAAACTTCCCGCATGTTGCCGGTTGTGTTTTCGGATAAGCAGGTTGGAAAAAATGGTCAATGCCCGACCGGCACCTACCAGGCACATGCCGATTAGGGCCGGAACCATGGCGGATTGGTGATAGGTGGCCGATGAACCGGCAGAAAAAAGGTCCGATAAAAGATAATAAAGAGGAAGCAGTCCCGTCAACACCGAGAGGGCCGTGGGTATTGCCAGCAGCAGGATTTTTTTTGGTAATGGCCAGCCCATTACCCGCTTCAACCGGCAATCGGGCAGCGGTCGTTCGCTGAACCGGAGGATGGATTGTCGGGTGAACACCAGTTGAAACACGGAGGCCACGCTGGGCACGTGCAACCAAAGCAGTTCGACCAGCAGGCTGAGCATGCCCAGGGAAACGACAACGGCGATGAAAGTACTCAGCATACAAAGATGAAATGAACCAATACGGCGTAAAGAAACGAAACCAACGTTGAAATCAATGTCTGTCTTTTTTCAAAATCACCATGGCCACATAAAAAGGCAGGCCCGCCATGAGCAGGATAAAGCCCCAGTAAACCGCTTCCTGTCCCGAACCACCAATGGCCCAAAGCAGAAAGACAAAGGTCAAACAAGCAATGACTGTTTCAGACCAAATGGTGCGTTGACGTTCCTTCCGCGGCTGTTTCCAGCGTAAAATGACGTAGGAAGCCGCTGAAAAAAGGAAAGGTACCAGGGTGGCGATAGTAGTAAGCAGGATGAAGAAGGTATATTGGGAAGCCAGTCCGCGTGTATAGTTCATCATCATGAGCAACGACACCAGCACGCAGCCGATCATGATGCCGGCTGCAGGAGCGCCGTGTTTGTTCTTACGGCAGAAAATTTTGGGAAAAAGACCATCGGCCGCAATAGCTGAAGAGATCTGTGCCAATACCAGCGTGTACCCGTTGAGCGCGCCGAAGGCGGCTATGGCCACCCCCGCTCCGATCCAGTAACGGGCGGAGGATCCGTAAATCGCCACCGCCGCATCCGCATAGGGTGTTACTGAATGCTGCAGCCTGTCGGAAGGAATGACGCCCATCACACTGATGCTGCTGAGCATATAGATCAAGGCCACCAGCCCGGCGCCCAGCATAGTGGCCCGGGGAATCACCTTACCCGGATTTTCGATGCTGCCTGAAGGGATGGTGGCGCATTCCAGTCCCAAAAAAGAAAAGAACGTGAGGGTGGCGGTGGCACTGATTGCGGAGAGATCGGAAGCACCGCTGCTGTTGATGGGGTAAAAATTTTCGGGATGAAGAAAGAATAAACCGCCGACAGTGACCAGCAGGAGCGGAACGATTTTCATGATGGTGGTCACCAGTTGCAACCGGCCGGAAGCGATGGCACCCCGGGTATTGATCCAGCCCAGGAGCCAGATGATAGCGAGCGCGATGCTGATGGAAAGGATCGGGCTTTCGGCCAGCTCCGGAAAAAAATTACTAAGGGCGCTTACAACGCCGACAGTAATGGCCGCATTGCCACAGATGGTGGAAAGCCAGTAACTCCAGGCCACACAAAAGCCCGCAAAATCTCCAAGGCCTTTACGGCAGTACGCGTAGGGTCCTCCGTCAGATACCGGCATCATGATGCTGAGCTTGCTGAGTATCCAGGCCGTCAGCATGGCACCGATGGCGGCAAAGAACCAGCCGGCCAGACTGATGGAGCCGAAACGGGCCAGGGCTGCGGGCATCAGGAATATGCCGGAGGCGATCATGCTGCCTACCACCAGCGAAGTGCTGGTCCACAATCCGAGTTTTTTCACTGAGTTTCCGGCCATGTGATTTTAATTAGTTAGAATCACCTTCAATTCAAACCCTGTGTAATTTCAGAAAGGTAATGAAAATGTTGAACCGGGGACATTTATTGAATGAAGTACGCCTATTCAAAAACCACTCAAACAGCCCGAACCCTGAAAATGCATTGGGAAGATTCTCAGGTTTTCGATTGGTAAAACAAAAAATCCTGAATCCTGCATGAGATGCATCCCGGACAATAAGGAATCAAAAATTTTATCGCCCGTCCAGTTCGGGATAGAGCGGGAACTGCGCCATGAATTCATTTACCTTCTTCCTTACTGCGGATATCTGCTGTTCATCGTCGGCATTACAAATCACCTGATCCACACAATCGGCAATAAAGGGCATATGCGATTCGGCAAGTCCGCGGGTGGTGACGGCAGGGGTACCGATACGGATACCCGAGGTGACAAAAGCACTCTTGTCGTCAAAGGGCACCATGTTCTTATTCAGCGTGATGTCGGCCTTTACCAGAGCCTGCTCGGCCTTCTTGCCTGAAATATTCTTGTTGCGCAGGTCAATCAGCATCAGATGGTTGTCGGTACCGTTGCTGATCAGCTGATACCCTTTTCCGACAAAGGACTTTGCAAGCGCTGCCGCATTCGAAGCTACCTGCCTTGCATAGACGCCGAATTCGTCGGTCAGAATTTCACCGAACGCCACAGCCTTTGCGGCAATGATATGTTCTAACGGACCACCCTGAATGCCGGGAAATACCGCCATGTCGAGCAGGTTGCTCATGGGCCGGATATTCCCCTTCACATCTTTCAGACCGAAGGGGTTGTCGAAATCCTTCTTCATCAGAATGATACCGCCACGTGGTCCACGTAAGGTCTTATGGGTTGTGGAGGTAACAAAATGACAATGTTCAAAAGGTGATGCCAGCAGTCCTTTTGCAATCAATCCGGCAGGATGGGCCATATCGCATTGCAGAAAAGCCCCGACCTCGTCGGCTACCCGGCGGATGCGGGCGTAGTCCCAATCGCGGCTATAGGCCGAAGCCCCGCAGAAAATAAGTTTGGGGCTGAGTTCACGGGCTTTTTTCTCCAAAGTTTCATAATCAACAAGTCCGGTTTCACGCACCACGCCATAAAAATGCGCTTCGTAAAGCCGACCCGAATAATTCACGGGGGAGCCATGGGTAAGATGCCCGCCCATGCTCAAATCAAGACCCAGAATGCGGTCGCCGGGCTGAAGCAGAGCGAGTGCCACAGCAGCATTGGCCTGAGCCCCGCTATGTGGCTGCACGTTGGCATATTCGCAATCAAATATTTTCCGGATCCGGTCGATGGCCAATTGCTCGGTCTGATCGACAAACTCACAACCCGCATAATAACGGCGACCGGGATAGCCCTCGGCATATTTGTTGGTCATCACCGAACCTGCGGCTTCCATCACCTGCAGCGAGGTGAAATTTTCCGATGCGATAAGTTCCAACCCATGACGCTGCCGATGCAGTTCATTCCTGATGATATCGAATACCTGTTGATCTCTGCGCATATTAATCCTTGATTAGGCATCAAAGATAAAGGGCGCCGGGCAGAATAGCTTTTCGCGTTGAACAACCCCGATTACGGATTGTATTGCAACTGAGCAGAATCAGTCCGCATGGAGCTGGCTGCTTTGTGTGTGATATACACAAAAAAACCTACTTTCACCCTCCGAAAAGACCGGAGGAAAGCGTTTGAATCGGGCAGGTCTTAAAACCACAAGCATGAAGGCAATCATTCCGGTTGCAGGCGCCGGAACCAAGCTGCGGCCGCACACCTATACACAACCCAAGGCCCTGATTCCCCTTGCGGGAAAAACCGTTCTGGGTATCATCATCGACCAGCTGGAAGAAGCGGGTATCCGCGATTTCATCTTCATTGTCGGCTACCTGGGCGATAAGATACAGGATTATGTAAGGGCCCGCCACAGTCATCTCACCTGCCATTTCGTGTATCAGAACGAACGATCGGGAACCGGACCGGCCATCGATCTGGCCCGTGAACTGGTAGGCCCCGACCCGGTATTCATCGTACTGGGCGATACCATTGCCGATTACAACATAGCCGAAATCATCAAGTCGCCCGATTCGATGATCGGACTCAAAAAGGTGGATGACCCGCGCAATTTCGGCGTGGCTGAAGTGAACGAGGAAGGATACATCACGCGCATGGTGGAAAAACCGGCCATTCCCAAAAGCAACCTGGCCATGGTGGGCATCTACAAGATCGTGGAAACCCATTTCCTGTTCACCTGCATCAAGCGCATCATCGAGCTCGGCGAGAAGCAGCACGAGGAGTTCAGCATCACCGACGCTCTGGAATGCATGATCCAGAAAGGCGCCAGACTCCGCTACTTCAAAGTGCAGAACTGGTTCGACTGCGGCAAGAAGGAAACCCTGCTGGAATCGAACGCCACCATGCTGAAAAAATTCGGGGGCATGGTTCCCGAGGCGCATGCCTACGAAAACACCATTATCATTCCTCCGGTAAGTATCGGCGAAGGATGCGATATCCGAAACTCTGTAATCGGACCTAATGTCAGCATCGGCGACCATACCGAAATGCATTACACCATCGTAAAGAACTCCATCATCGGAGCTTACACGAAATTGCACGACATCGTGCTCGACGATTCGCTGATCGGAAGCGATACCAGCATCAAGGGCGAAACCCGCTCGCTCAATATCGGCGACGATACCAATATCGATCTGGGTTAGTCACTTCAGATGCATGAAATTGTTTAGATTGCAACATCACTCCGATTGTTTCACGCTTTCCGGTTCTTCATGTTCAGCAACCGCATCACCCGACTGTTCAATATCACATACCCCATCATCCAGGGAGGAATGATCTGGGCCAGCGGATGGCGGCTGGCTTCGGCGGTGAGCAATGCGGGCGGGCTTGGCCTTATCGGCAGCGGAAGCATGTACCCCGATGTTTTGAAAGAACACATCGCCCGATGCAAGGCGGCCACGAACAAGCCGTTCGGTGTTAACATCCCCCTCCTCTACCCGGATGTTGACAAGCATATCGAAACCGTCATCTCAGAAAAGATACCCGTAGTATTCACTTCAGCTGGGAATCCTAACACCTGGACTCCCCTGCTGAAAAAAAACGGCATCACGGTCGTGCATGTGGTCAGCAGCAGCAAGTTCGCCATCAAGGCCCGCGATGCGGGTTGTGATGCAGTGGTCGCCGAAGGTTTTGAAGCGGGCGGGCACAACGGCCGGGAAGAAACCACCACCCTTGTACTTATTCCCGCAGTTTGCCGGGCGGTAAACATCCCCGTGATTGCAGCCGGGGGAATCGCCACGGGCAGGCAGATGCTCAGCACCATGGTCCTCGGCGCCGAAGGGGTACAACTGGGCAGCCGTTTTGTAGCCAGCGAAGAGGCTTCCTCGCATACCGACTTCAAAAACAAGATCCTTCAGGCGCAGGAGGGTGATACCCGTCTTTCCCTCAAAAAGCTGACCCCCGTACGTTTGCTTAAAAATAATTTTTCCCTGCAGGTTGACTTAGCCGAGCAATCGGGCGCTTCCGCAGAGGAACTGCAGGCCCTTCTGGGCAGGGGCAGGGCCAAAAAAGGCATGTTCGAGGGCGATTTGGAGCAGGGAGAATTGGAAATCGGCCAAACCGCCGCCCTTATCCGTGAAATCAAACCCGCGGGAGCCATTGTCCGGGAAATCTGGGAGGAATTCGAATACGCAGCGAAAAACCCTTTCGTATAATATTTCCCGCCTTCCTGCGTTAATAATCAAGTAATTATCATTAAACATCCTTTGCGCAATGCTACCAAAGACCTGGTATGCTGCGGGAACGACTGCCTTATGTGTTTTCCTTCTCACAGCTATCGTCATACCTGTTCTGAGCCAGCCGGTAACCCCAACCCCTGAGCAGATCGCGGAAATGCTGCCCGCAGGTGTCAATCCGGCAGGCATGAGTTCTGCCGAACTGAAAGCCTATTTCAGGGACGGGAACCCCGCTCAAAGCAAGCCTGCTGCCGATATGAACCGCAGTTTGCCCGCTTTCGCGCGAGGCAATCAAACCGGAAAAGCGGATACCTTAACTCCCAGAAATCTTCAATACGACGCCAGCCGGGCCAATGCCACCTACGGCACCGATGTGTTCGGCAATGCCGCTGTTACGGATGTGGCTGAGCTTTCCACCCCACCCGCCGATTACCCCATAGGCGTCGGCGACCATCTGGTTGTTTCGCTCTGGGGTGCCGGAGAATTCCAGGAAGATTATGTGGTGGCCCGCGACGGCACCATCTTCCCTTCACGCATCGGAAAAATCGCCGTTCAGGGGCTCAGCTTTGAAAGCGCCCGTGAAATCATACGCGCAAAATTTGCCGCCCGTGCACCCGGCGGAACCAAAATACAGGTGACCATGGGTCAGCCCCGGAGCATCAATGTGAATGTGGTGGGTGAAGTAAATAACCCTGGCCCCAAAACCATTTCTGCATTCGGAAACGCTTTTGCCGCCATCGGCCTTGCGGGTGGTATGACGCCCAACGGCAATCTTCGTGAAATCATCATCAAGCGCGACGGAAAGATTATTGAAACCGTTGACCTTTATCAGTATCTGCTCAACGGCGACATGGGCAAGAAAACCTATCTGCAAAACAACGACTTCGTAGTCGTTGGATTTTCAGGAAAGAAAGTGCTGGCCACCGGTCAGTTCAAACGCCCAATGTACTACCAACTGAAAAAGGAGGAAGGCCTGCAGGAACTGATCCGCTATGCCGGCGGCTTCACGCCCGAAGCGCTCACCACCACGGTAAGCATCATCGGTACGGAAAATGAAAAGCAGGTCATCCGTAGCGTGGGTGCCGGTGCGGGCAGTGCGCAAACAATGCTGCGCGACGGCGATGTGGTGCGCGCCGAACTGATCCGTCCGGGCATCATCAACAAGGTGGAATTGCAGGGGGCCATCACCTATCCGGGGCTCTATGAAATCCGGAAAGACGACAGGCTCTATGACCTGATCAATCGCGCAGGCGGACTTACCAAAAGTACCTACCTCTACCGCGCCTTTGTTTTCAGGAATACAACCGGCGATACCGCCAATGCCAAAACCCAAAAGTTTGAAGTCAACCTTGCCGAACTTGAACGCCAGGGTCCTACAAGTTTGCAGAACATTGCTCTGGTGCCCAATGATGTGGTGCGGTTGCTCAGTAAATCTGAATTCGGCGAGCAGCAGTTCGTAAGCATCGATGGCGAAGTGCGCCGCGAAGGAAAGATGACGCTGCATGGTGGCATGACCTTGCAGGATCTGATTCTGCTTTCAGGAGGATTGAAGCCTTCGGCGGAATACGGCCGTATGGAAATAGCCAGCGTTACCGATGCCGACTCTGCCCAACTGGGCGTAAAACCTACCCGCACCGTGGTTCGTTCCTATGCCATCAGTGCCAATCTAGAGCTTGATGCCGTAGCATCGTCAGTAATCCTCAAACCCTACGACGAAGTACATGTTCGGAAGAATCCCGAGTTTGAAATGCAGCAGAATATCAGCATCCGCGGACAGGTAAAATACCCGGGCACCTATGCCCGGCTCGACAAATCGGAAAAATTAAGCTCCTTTATAGACCGTGCCGGCGGGCTCAATGAAAATGCCAATGCCGGAGGCGTACTGCTCTTCCGTAAGAGAAGCGAGTACAACACCGACAATTTCAAAATTCCTTCAGACATGGATTCCAGCGAATCGGTCCGGTTGAAGAAACAATACAACACCACCGACGAGCCGGTCAGTATCGACCTTTACCGTGCACTCCGCCACCGCGATTCCCGACACAATGTGGTGCTGCAACAAGGTGATATCCTCATCATTCCCGAAACCGATCCCTTTGTCAAGGTACGCGGACGGGTACAGTCACCGCTGAAAATCACGTATGATAACAACCGGAGAAGGCTGCCCTATTATATCGACAAGGCCGGAGGTTTTGGTGTAAGGCCCTGGCGCAACAGGATCTATGTGACCTATGCCAACGGCAAAAGCCGCCGCACCAAGAGTCTTTTCTTCCTGCATTTCTATCCTAAAGTGGAAGAAGGATGTACCATTACCGTTCCGGAACGACCGGAAAACAAGGAGTTTGGCAATGTGACCAAGCAGGTTCTCCTTTCGGCAATTCCCGTTTTCATCACTTATCTGCTGCTTAAAAAATAACACCGCCAACGTGAAACCCGTACATCTTACAAGAGAGATACTCAGGCAGCTTGCCCGGTTCAAATGGGTACTGCTTGCAGGTGCTTTGCTGTTTGGAGTTTCCGGATTTTTCTTGGCGCGTAGAACCCCTGCCCTTTTTACTGCAAGGGCCAGCATGTTTCCACTTACCGGCAACAATGAAAATAACCTGAGCGGTTCGGCATTGAGCGGTTTGCTGGGCCTCTCCGATCCTTCCAAAGGATTCAGCGAAGAAACCGGCGGAGTGAACATCATCGAACTGGCGCAGAGCCGTCACGTAAGGGAAGAAGTAGCCGCAATCCGCATTCCTGAAATGAAGAACCTGCGAATCGCCGACCTTGTCATCAACGATCATAATGATAACCGGAAACCCTTTGAAAAGGCAGTTGCCCTACCTGCGGACAGTGCAGCGCAACTCAGTCTGGCAGGCGAACTGATGAAACCGGCCATCACGGCAAAAATGAGCAAGAACGGTTTGTTTGAACTGTATTTCACGGCGCACGACCAGCGGCTGCTTGCACCCGTTTCGTATGCCATGATCGAGCGTATCTCGCGGTTTTACGTGGAACTCAAAAGGCAGAAAGCCCTTGCCGATTACAACTTCACCATCGGCAAGGTGGATTCATTCGAACAGATTGCACATGCCGCTGAACGCAGGGCCGTAGGCCAGCAACGCAACACCCTTTTCGCTCCGGCCGATCAGCTGGAATACCGGCTGCCCATGGAAAACATCGCCATGGAACGGAACCGGGCACAACGCCAGCGCGACATAAGCGCCAATACCCGCGACGAAGCCCTCTGGCGCTTGCAGAAATCAACCCCCATCGTATCGCTGCTCGACAAACCGCTCCCGCCCTACGACCGGAGCAAGCCTTCGGCAATACTCTGGGCAATGGCGGGCATGATGGCCGGACTCCTGCTTGCAGCACTCATCCTTATTTCGGGTGTCTTATACCGTTATATCCGCTCCGAAATCAGACGGGCAACCGCCGAATCCGGGGCCGCCTGAGCGGTACCAATAAAAAAGCGCCCGGAAAACTTTTCCGGACGCCTGTTGTCTTCTTTTCAAAAGTCTGTTATTCCGTAATAATCAGCGAGGGGCTTTTCTTGCCGTTCATCAAATCCACACTGCGTTCGATGAAGCGGGTAAGTTCATTCCCCTTCAACAGATCCTGCGAAAGCAGGGCAAGATCTGCAAGATTGCGCACCATCTTCTGCTGCTTTTCAGCATCGGTTTCCTTGAGCAGCGCTCCGAACAACGGATGGTTGCCATTGACCGTGAGGGTGACTTCATCGGGCATGTTGGCATAGAATGCGGCCATTCCACCACCTGCTGCAGCCATATCCTTCATACGGCGCATCATTTCAGGGCGGGTGGCTACCACCGGTGGCGCTTCGGGTGTAAGCCCCTTCACTTCAACCGTAGTTTGCACCGAACCTTTCTGCTCCTCAAACAGTTTTTTCAACCGGTCGGCGTCTTCGGAACTCAGCACAGTATCGAGATTTTCGGCCTTGTCAATCAGGTTTTCCGCGATATCGGCATCCACGCGCACAAACTGCACATTCTCCCACTTCATTTCCATGGTATTCAGGAAGGCGGCATCTACCAGCGTATCCATCTTCACAACACGGTATCCTTTTTTGACCGCAGCCTGTACGAAGGCGTCCTGCTGTTCAGGCTGCGTGGAATAGAGCACCACATGCTTTCCCTCCTTGTTCTTCTGCAGGGTTTCCGTGGCCATCTTGTATTCTTCCAATGTATGGAATACCGGACTTGCTTTTCCAGCGTCATCGGTAACCGCCGGCTTGTTGCCGATTTCCTCCATGATGAGGAACTTGTTGGCCTTTTCCAGAAACTTGTCGTCAGTCATCATGCCGTACTTCACAAACAGGCCCAGGCTTTCCCATTTTTCTTCGAAGGCCTTTCGGTCGTTACGGAAAATCTCCTCCAGCTTGTCGGCCACTTTCTTCGTGATATGGCTGTTGATCTTCCGCACATTGGGATCGCCCTGCAGATAACTGCGGCTCACATTGAGCGGAATATCGGGACTATCGATCACACCCTGCAGCAACATCAGAAATTCAGGTACAATATCCTTGACCTCGTCGGTAACAAAGACCTGGTTGCAATAGAGCTGGATCTTGTCTTTCTGTATTTCATAAGACTGTTTGATTTTCGGGAAATACAGTACACCGGTGAGATTGAACGGATAATCGACGTTGAGGTGGATCCAGAACAACGGGGCTTCATTGAAGGGATATAACTCCTTGTAAAACTGCTGGTAATCCTCGTTGGTGAGGTCGGCAGGTTTGCGCGTCCAGGCCGGTGTAGTGTTGTTGATCTGTTTTTCCTCGAAGAAAATGGGCACAGGCAGGAAGCGGCAGAATTTTTCGAGGACCGATTTCACCCTGTAGGATTCGAGGAACTCTTTACTTTCCTCATTGAGGTGCAGCACGATATCGGTACCGCGTTCAGCTTTTTCGGTATCGGAAAGCTGGAACTCGGGGCTGCCGTCGCATTCCCAGCGAACGGGCACAGCCGCTTCACGGAAGGAACGGGTAACCACTTCAACCTTGTCGCTGACCATAAAGGCGGAATAGAAGCCCAGTCCGAAATGACCGATTATATTGCCCTCGGCCTGCCCCTTGTACTTCTGCAGAAATTCTTCGGCGCCGCTAAAGGCTACCTGATTGAGGTACTTGTCCACTTCCTCGCCGGTCATACCGATACCCTTATCGGAGATGGTGAGGGTTTTCTTGTCCGCATCAATCTTTACATGGATAGCGATATCACCGATTTCGCCCTTGGCTTCCCCCAGGGAAGAGAGGGTTTTGAGTTTCTGCGTGGCATCCACCGCATTGCTGATCAGCTCACGGAGAAAAATATCATGTTCGCTATATAGGAACTTCTTGATGATGGGAAAGATGTTTTCCGTTTGTACGCGGATATTTCCTTTTTGCATAATAAATGGTTTGTCTGGATAAATCAAACCGAGTGCCACCCACCCCCGGTCTGCCAAGCTGACAATCTGCAGGAATATTTTACGTCAGAACAACCTGCCCGCAGGGCTGGGATATGGGAAAAAATAAAAAAACCGGGGCTTTCGCACCGGTTTTTCCTTTTTATCGGTTTCGCTTACTGCACATCTGCAGGATTGCGGATGGTAATCTGGTTGGTGGCGTTGAACTTGGATACGATGGCTGTGGCCGAAGCCCGCACACCTGTCGGGAAGGGGCTGTTGGCAAATGTGGCCCCTGTAGCGCCGGGGCGGGTATAGTGATCTATGGAGCCGGTACCGTCGTTGAACTTGGTGGTACCGGTCCAGTTCACTGCAGTACCAGTTCCGGTAATGGTGACATTCAGTATTTTGACCAGTGTGGACTCCCAACCCGGTTGGTTGGCATTCACTTGTGCCACAGTGGCCACCCGGGGATTTATGGTTTTTCCGGTACTGACCAGGGTGACATTGGCCAGAGGCACGTTGCTTACCTGCATTACTCCCGAAAAGCGGCCAAGGGTAGCTCCTGATATTACCACATCGATGGAATCCCCGGTATTGAACGTATGGGCTGGCGTAGCAGATGCGAAGCGCACCACGATGCCTGAAAGACCGTCGCCCTGCTGAACGATGATATTTTGCGACTGTATGTTGTTGCTCGTTCTGTCTGAAATCACCACACCCGTGATTTTGGTATTCGCCGGAATGGTAGCGGTAGTGCCGGTGAGCAGGGCCCGTATGGCACTGATATCGGTGAGCGTACCCGTACCGCCTGTTCCTCCGCCCGAACCGCAGCGCGCTCCCCAACAATTGAGGTCGGCAGTATCGCGGATGGTAAGTTGTTTGGTATTGCCAAAAACGGTGTAAATGGCTACAATGTTTCCGTTGCCGTTAGGCACTCCGAAACCTGCAAAATTCGAGTAACCGCTGTTGCGCAAAACGATGGATGCGCCCGAACAATTCTTGACAGTGAAGTTGACCGTTCCGGGCGGATTCTGATTCGGCAATGCATAGGTCTTGGCCGTATCACGCACGTCGAATTCGAAGCTGTTCAATTGGATCAGGGTATTCTGCAGGGTATCCTGCAGGTTGGTGGTCAGGTCGCTGACATTGACCACGCGGGGAGTCACCACATTATTATACGAACCTTTGATGATGTAGGTATTGAAAAGCGAAGGAGCGATGCCTAGCAGGGATGGTGTGGTTCCCGTACCATCGATTCCCCCTCCGAGCTGGATCAGGCGGTTGTAATCGCCCAGATAAAGCCCCTTGCACTTGATGAAGATTTCGCGGCCGATGGGATAGCTGGTGAAGAGGTTGGTTCCCTCCATCAGCACGGAAAGCCCTCCGGTGGCATCCTGTATCACGATGTTCTTGTAAAGGTTGCCGCTCTTGTCGTCACCCACAATCACCCCGCGGATGATGAGGTCGTCGGTAATCTGCTGCAGGTTGCCGGATGCGGTGAGCAGGGCCTTTAGTTGCCGGATGGTGGTGTTTGCCGTGATGGATGGCGGCACATACACCGGGGGCTGGTCGAAGGTTTTCTTGCAGGAGATGCCGGTTACCGCCATCAGGCAGCAGAGCAGGAACAGGTTCCGGAGATTTCTTGGCGTGGTATGCATGGTGGTTGTTTTGTGTGCGTTGTTAGTGGTTTAGATAAATCAGAAGCGAAGTCCGATGCTCGCAAAAAAGGTGAGTCCGAAAGCATAGAACTTCCGCGGCGGAAACTTGTTGATATTCTTGTCTTCGTAATCGAAACGGAGTTGCTCGAATGCCGTATTCACAATACCGGTGTTGTTGAGCAGGTTGTTGATACCCGCATTGAATACCAGGAAGGTGTTTCTCTTAATTGAAGGGAAAAGGCGGTTTGCCTTCCAGGAATACCCCATGAATAAATCAACCGTGTACTGCGAAGGCAACTGGGTCTGATCGATGATGCCTCTATACTGGCTGCTGTTTGGATCGAGTCCGTCCACCGCGTCGGATATGCGTCTGAGCGGATTGAATTCCATCCACATCTGTGCGAAGTAATTCACATTCAGATTGACGAACCAGAATTTGGGGGAGCGGTAATCGAGCCCCACCGTATAGGCCTCCTGCGGTGTGGCCACGCGGAAGTTTTTCGAGTAGATGGTGATATCCTGGGCCAGCACCTGGGCGGTATTGTCGACCGTGACCGTGGCTTTCTGACGGGTATTGTAATAATAACGGGCGATGTTGGCGGCAGCGTTCAGACTCAGCCCCTTATACAGTTTCACATCCAGGCCAAGCTCGGCGCCGAAATGCTGGCGACCGATGTTGCTGATGGCATAGTTCACGAAATTCTGGAACTGCTCGTCGTAAAACGTCAGCACATTCGACTGGTTGGCGATATCGGTATAAAAGCCGGTGGCCCTGGCCTTGATTTTGGGCGCATTGAGTACATATCCCGCCTCCACCATCCTGATTTTCTCGGAGCGCAAATCTGTAATCACCACATCCCGGGTTCGGGGAGCGATATAGGCGTTGTCGAAGAAGGGCGCACGGGTCATGTAACTCCCGTTCATAAAGAAATAATTGCGTCCGTCGAGTTTGTACGTGACGCCCCCCTTGAATGAATAGTTGTAGAACTCAAGAGGCTTCGAAGGTCCGAAGGAATTGTCGGGGAAAAGCCCTACACGCACATTGCCGGTGCGGTAATAGGTTGTGTAAGAATGTTCGGCGGAAAGGAAGAAATCGATTTTCCGGAACTTGAATACCGACTGGGCCCAGACCGCGGCCTTGTGCAGATCAATGTTGTAATTGTACCCGAACTTGTCGCCCACCCGGATGATCCGGTTCGGGGCATCAAGATTGTTCTGGATTGCCGCATTGTTTCCCGGAAAAAAACGCTCCGAGAACTGGTTCAAATCGACATAGAAATTACCCCCCAGAAGGTCGTTGACATCCTTGAAATACTGGTTCTTCTGGTACTGGTAGGAGCCGCCTGCGGTGAAGTCGATATTGTCGGCCAAAGCGGCATTCAGCACCGTGTTGAAGTTGAAGCGGTTGGTGTAGATGTTCCGGTTCTCCACGATATAGCGTGAACGCTTACCCGAAACATTGTTTCCGGGCACCCCGTTGGCATCCTTGATGGTTTCGAAGCTGGCGTAGTTTACGTTATAGAGTCTATCCCAGTCGATCTGCCTCAGGTTCACATCGTTCTGGAAAGCGGCTATGGACTGTTGCTTAACCGCGGGATCGACAATATAGCTGGGCAGGTAGCGGTAGTAGTCGGGGCGTGGATCGGGGGCATTGTACCAGTCGAAGCCCGTCACCGCCCTGTTGCCGAAGATGTAGGAGGCGGCGGTAACCAGCGACATCTTTTCGTTGATTTTCCAGTCGTGGGTGAGCACGAACACAGGCTGTGCCACTTTGGCCACGCTCACATTCCGCTTTTTACCATTCTGGTAACCCCAGAAGGAGTTATAGTAACTCGATCCGCTCAGGTCATACATTTCCTGGATGGCCGAACTCTGGCGCCCGTTTTCCGAGGGTGATGCCAGCGCCACCAGGGAAAGCAGGTGGCGGCTGTTGATCCGCTTGTCGATACCCAGGAAAGCCGACCATCCGTCGTAATAGGTTCCTTCCACAAAACCTTCCTTAGCCCAGCGGCGGCTACCCGAAATGGTGAAAGCCCAGCCCTTGTTGTTGAGGCCGGTGGAATGGGTGAGCATGATGCGGTTGTCGTAGGTGCGGTTTGAAACAGAATAATTGAAGTTGGTCTGTTTGCGTTGCTTGCTGGCCCGCGAATCATAATTGGTAACGCCCCCGATGTCGCCGAAAGCGAAGGTGGTAGGCCGAAGACCCAGCACAGCTTCGCGGTTACGCATCACATCATTGAGTCCGCCCCACAATCCGAAGGGGGTGAAGCCATTGTCAAGATTTTCCATCGGTGCTCCGTTCATATAGGTGCTGAAGGCGTCGGCGTCATAGCCGCGGAAACGGAAACGAACGGCGTTGAAGTGGAAGGAGGCCCCGCTGTAATAGGGGTCGCGACCGGCACCCAGCTGGGAAGAAACATTCTGCGCACTTCCGTCCTGATTGTCGTTGTCATCGGCGGAGATGATGGGAATATTGTCAAGAATGGCCTCCTTGGCATCTTCGATAATCGTGGTATCGGCCTTGGGCCGCTCCGGCAGATTTTTTCCGGGTGCTTGCTGTGAAAAAACCAGAACCGGGAAAAGAAGCGTCAGGCAAAGGACAAAAACAGAAAGGATGAATGTACGCACAGGCAATAGTTTGGTATATATTAAACGGTAAAGGTAGAAATTACCTTTGGAACTTGAGCCTGAATCTGGTATTTACATAAAGTTTACAGCCGATTGGCGCCATCATCGGGCTATTCGATACCTTTACCGAATACCTGAACGATGCGCAATCTTTTATTCACGGTTTTATTCCTGCTTTCCGGCCTTCATCTTTCCGCCCAGCAAAAGAAAGTTCGCGTAGCCCTGGTAGGATTCTACAATCTCGAAAACCTTTTCGATACCGTACATACCGAGGGAAAGAACGATTACGATTTCACGCCGGATGGCCCGTATAAATACACAGGGCTGATTTACAGGCAGAAACTCGATCTGCTTTCCGAGGCCATCTCCCGCATCGGCACCGACATCACTCCCGATGGGCTTGCACTTTTCGGCGTTGCGGAAATTGAAAACGGCACCGTGCTGCAGGACCTTGCGCAAACCGAAAAGCTGAAAGCCCGCAATTACCGGCATGTGCATATTGAGGGACCCGATGAACGGGGCATTGATGTGGGGCTGATGTACAACCCGAAATATTTCCGTGTGCTGAACCAGGCCTCCCTGTATGTACAATTACCGCCCAACGGCAAGGATGCCTATTATACCCGTGACGTACTATACGTGAAGGGTATTCTTGCCGGCGATACCGTACATGTGTTTGTGAACCACTGGCCCTCCCGCCGGGGCGGCGAAGAACGCTCACAGTCATCTAGGGCTGCCGCAGCCCAGGTAGGCAAAACCCGCATCGATTCCATTCTCGCCCAAAACCCCGCGGCCAAAATACTTACCATGGGCGATCTTAACGACGATCCGGTTAGCCCAAGCGTTACCGATGTTCTGGGGGCGAAAGGAAAACCCGAGGAAGTAGGCCCCACCGGATTATTCAATCCCTGGATGCAGTTTTATAAAAAAGGTATAGGCACCCTGGCCTATCAGGACAGCTGGGGACTGTTCGATCAGATCATCCTTTCAGGTTCCTGGCTCGATAAGAACCAGAAAGGCTTCTATTTCCAAAAAGCCACCATCTTCAACGAGGGCTTCCTGATCCAGAAAACCGGAAAATTCAGGGGCTACCCCAAGCGGACCTGGGACGGCATCACCTTCAACTACGGCTACAGCGATCATTTTCCCGTATTCATCACTTTTTACAAAAACATGGAGTGATGCGGGTGGCAAGCATCCGATAACCCAAAGATGATATGGCCCCGGGCCATTTGAAGCTGTGTTTTTTTACCTTCGCCAGCCATGACCGAAAAAATACTGATTCTCGATTTCGGATCGCAATATACCCAGCTCATCGCCCGCTCGGTTCGCGAAGCCGGCGTCTATTGCGAAATCATTCCTTGTACTGCAACGGTTCCCTATACAGGAGAACTCAAGGGCATCATCCTCTCAGGATCACCATTTTCGGTCAACGATACCAATGCCCCTACTGTAGATGTGGAACTGATGGCAAGCCGGGTACCCGTGCTGGGTATCTGTTACGGAGCACAGCACATTGCCCGTTCATCAGGCGGCAGGGTCGACAAAAGCAACAAACGCGAATACGGCCGCGCTACCCTGCTGCACCAAAGTGCCGATGCCCTTTTTACAGGAGTCAACCGGGCTTCGGAAGTATGGATGAGCCATAGCGACAGCATCAGTGCACTGCCCGATTCCTTCGAACTGCTTGCCCATACCGAAAGCATTCCGGTAGCGGCTTTTCGCATGCATGGCCGAAAGCATCCCGTGTACGGACTGCAGTTCCATCCCGAAGTCTATCATTCCGCACAGGGCAAAACCCTGCTCTCCAATTTCCTCCATCGTGTATGCGGCTGCGGCAGGGAATGGACTCCTGCGCATTTTATCACCGATATCGTTGAACAAATCCGCAGGCAGGTGGGAGATAAAAAAGTCATCATGGCGCTCAGCGGTGGTGTTGACAGCACCGTAGCGGCTACACTCATCCACCGTGCTATCGGCGACCGGCTGTCCGGCTTGTTTGTTGACAACGGCCTGCTGCGCAAAGACGAGTTCAGCCAGGTGCTTGAGGTGTACGGCAAACTCGGACTTCATGTCAAAGGCGTTGACGCACGCGATTTTTTCTATACCCGGCTGAAAGGGGTTACCGATCCGGAAACCAAAAGGAAAATCATCGGCCGGGGATTCATCGACGTGTTTGAACAGGAGTCGCACCATATACAGGACATCGCTTTTCTGGGCCAGGGTACCATCTATCCCGATGTGATTGAATCGGCTTCGGTGCATGGCCCTTCAGCCACCATCAAATCGCACCATAATGTAGGCGGACTGCCCGAAACCATGAAGCTGGAACTGGTGGAGCCAATCCGTCAACTGTTCAAGGACGAAGTACGGCAGGTGGGGCTGGAACTGGGCATTCCCCCCGAACTGATTTTCCGCCACCCCTTTCCCGGCCCTGGTCTGGGTATAAGGATCCTGGGTGAAGTGGATGCGGAAAAGGTACGATTATTGCAGGAGGCGGATGCCCTGTTCATAGGGGCGCTAAAAGAACAGGGCTTCTATGAAACGGTCTGGCAGGCAGGCGCCATCCTGCTTCCGGTAAGAAGCGTGGGCGTAATGGGCGACGAGCGCACCTATGAATACACACTGGCGCTGAGGGCGGTGACGAGTGTGGACGGCATGACGGCGGACTGGGCGCACCTTCCTCCCGAATTCCTGTCGCTGGTATCCAACCGCATCATCAATTCGGTGAAAGGCATCAACCGCGTGGTGTATGATATCAGCAGCAAACCGCCGGCAACCATTGAATGGGAATAATACCGATTGGATATCTGTAATGGGCCAATGAAATTGGCCCAAACAGCTATCACATCGGCATTATACGGGGAAATAATTGGGCTAAAAGTAATTTCACTTTCGTATAAAAAACGAACCGCAAAGAGCACATCAATACTATCCATGCATTCGAGATTGAAACTTACCGGGCTTCTTTATCTGATCCTGCTCTGCAATTCGGTTTCTTTGCCGGCGCAGAACAAGGCTGATTCGTTACCGCAGCTCAAAACCTACCGCGTGGGGGTATTTGCACCCATATATCTGGATTCTGTTTTCGGTCCCTCAGGGAAATTCAGGTACAAACAGGGCATGCCCAAATTCATGATGCCCGGTACCGATTTTGTGAACGGGGCCATCATCGCGCTCGACTCGCTGGATGTGGAAGGGGTGCGCATCGAATCCACAGTGTACGACACAAAATCGTTCACCGCCCCGCTGGCCCAATTGATCCGTACAAATAAACTCGATCGGCTCGATCTGATTATCGGAGCGGTGAAGGACAACGACTTCAAGGCCCTGGCCGACCTTGCCTTGTTACGGAAAATCCCCTTCATCTCAGCCAGCTATCCCAACGACGGCGGCATAACACGCAATCCCTATGTGGTCATACTCAACTCCACCATCAGGGCGCATTGCGAATCCATCTTCAGCTATATCCTCACCAACCACGGCACCGACCGCATCTACCTTTGCCGGAAGCCGGGCACCCAGGAAGACAAGATTGCCGCCTGTTTCAAAGCCATCAACGAACAGGACGGCACGCCGCTGCTGAATATCAAAACCGTATCCATCGACAGCAATTTCGCTTCCGACCATCTTGCCGGATTTCTCGATAGCAACCGCAATTCGGTGATTATCGGTGGATCGCTCGATGAAAAATTCGCAAGCGGACTCGCTGCCGTTTGTTACAACCTATCGGAGCAGTACCCGATGAAACTGATCGGCATGCCCAACTGGGACGGGTTCCGTTCCCTGCAGCGGAAGTCGGACCTGGAAGATTTTCCCATCTACTTCACCACACCCTACTACAACACCAAGACCGATTACCAGAGCCGGATCCTGATGGCCAGCTATGCAAAAAAAATGAAGGGGAAGCCAACCGACATGGCCTTCAAGGGATATGAATGCATACGCCATTTTGCCGGCCTACTGGCTCAGTATCCGACTGATTTCATGAGGCACATCAACGACAATACGTTTTCTGTATTCTCAGACTTCAACATCCGCCCGGTTTATTTGAGGCAAGAAAATACCAGTCCCGATTATTACGAAAACAAGCATCTGTTCATGATGCGTATCCTGAACGGAATCATTTCCCGGGCCTGGTAATTTTTCCAGAAGAAAAAGAAAAATCAATTGTTATACAGCACGCAACGTAAGGCCGCATTACCCGGTGCGCCTAATTCGCCGATAAGCGCCAGCGTATAGATTTTTCCGGTCTGGAAAGTAATTGCAGGAAGCGTGTACAATAAACCTCCCGCTCCATAAACATAGACCGAAACATCAACCGGTGCACCACCGGGCACGGTCAGGTTGGTGAATCCGGCAAGTCCGGAATTATTGAGATAATCATTGAAAAAACGTTGGGAAAAAACAGTGGTCGCTCCAATCCGGATATCGACCGTAGGGGCGTTTTTGCTCAGATGGAAAAAGCGCAGCTTCGACTGGCCGGCCGGCGGGGCGGCCAAGTCGTCAAGAACGATGCCCACCTTCATCGAACTCACATAATCGGACGCAAGCAGGGTATAGCTCTGCCCGTCGGATAGGTTGATGCCGCCCGATGCCCATACGGTGGGATTTCCGGTCAGGTTTACGGTTGCATTCAGGTTCATACCGGAAGGCACATTGTTGTAGCCCGAAGAAAGACCGTAAGCCACATTCTGGGCCAGCGGATACCCGGGGGTCATTACATCAATCGCTCCCGAATTGACGGAAGCATTGATAACCTGCACATTGGAACGGTTGCTGTCGTCGGAATTCTTTTTGCAGGAGAAAAAGATCAGGGACGCGAGCAGGGGAATGATGCGGAATTTCTTCATGACCGGTAGATTGGTTATCCGAAAATAAAGAAAATAACGGCACTCCCCGGCACAACCGGATATCCTTCTGAACAGTTTACCGGATAAACAAGACTCCGCTTCCTGCTGCAAAGAAATTCTCAGGACCAAATGTTAAATCCCTTGTACACCTTCCCAATTTGGCTATCTTGCGTAGTAACAATCCGGTACCCGTTCCCTGTTCTCCATGCGTTCACCAAACCGTTCCATGCCATGAAAAAAATTTTCTTCATCGCCTTCTGTCTGGGACTAACCACCTTAATGCATGCCCAGAAACTCCAACGGGTCATCCTTTCGCAGAGCAGCAAAAACGCCACGCTTTGTTTCCTGGCTGAAAACAGCACCTATATCCAGATCAGCGCCGAAGGCCAACTCACCGAATGGGGACCTGATTTTCCCAGAGGCAGCATGTATTACATACCCGGAAAATTGAACAGTTATATGGGTCGGGTGGATTACTATCCCGAAAACAGCAACCCTGCACTGCGCGGGAAACCCCGGTACATCGGCGCCAGTGCCATCACCTACTATACCGCCGACGAAAACGAACTGCTCACCGGCAAAGTGAAAAGCATTGGTTCCAATATGATTTCCTACTACCTGGCCTTTGATGATGCCGCATTGCGCGGAAAAGTCCAGCGGGCCGGTGCAGTACGAATCAACTATTACAGCAGCTTCGACAACGAGGCCGTACAGGGCAAACTGCAAACCGTCGGCAATACCCGCATCGAATATTTCACCTCGTTCGACGACAAAGCCTTCCGCGGAAAAATCAAACAGGTTGGTCCTTACGGCTTCACCTATTTCCCCTCCTTCGACAGCCGCATGCCCGGTGCACTCCGTTCAGGCTTCCAGCAACAGGAGATCAACGGCGTCGAATACATCGTCATACAATAACACCTGCTTGTCTGCAACCCCTACCCTCCCGAGCAAGGCAGAAGCGCTGATTGCCGAATGGATGGCTTCACGGAACCTGCACCCCTTCCCCTTTCAGCTTCAAACCTGGAAACAGGTTGCACAGGGCGAAAGCGGACTGCTAAACGCCCCCACAGGTTGCGGCAAAACCTATGCAGTATTTATGGGCGCCCTCATGCGCTTCATCAATGAGCATCCCGATGATTATACTACAAAACAACATAACGGACTCCGACTGCTCTGGATCACCCCGCTTCGGGCTCTGGCCACCGATATCGCCAGGGCCATGGAGGAAGTGATTGCCGGTTTGGGCATGCCCTGGAAGATCGCCATACGCAACGGCGATACGCCACAGGCTGAACGACGCCGCCAGCAACAACAGCTTCCGGAAATCCTCATCATCACACCCGAAAGTTTACACTTGCTGCTGGCGCAAAAAAATCATGCCGCGCATTTCGCCAACCTGCAAACCATTGCCGTCGATGAATGGCACGAACTCCTGGGCAGCAAGCGCGGCGTTCAAACCGAACTGGCCTTATCACGGATTCTGGGCATCTGCAAAAAGCAATACAGAAAGATTGCCCTCTGGGGTATTTCGGCAACCATCGGCAACCTCGAAGAAGCGGCTGAAGTATTGATGGCACCGCTCGGGGCTAAAACAGGCAACCTGATCAAAGCCGATATCCGTAAAACGGTGAACATCAGCTCGGTTTACCCCGATGAAATCGAACGCTATCCCTGGTCGGGACATCTGGGACTCAAACTGGTGGACAAGGCAGCGGCGATCATCAGGCAGCACGAAAGCACACTGGTATTCATCAACACGCGCGGCATGAGCGAGCGCTGGTATCAGGCCCTGCTTGATGAGGCTCCCGATCTGACAGGCGCCATCGCCCTGCATCATGGCAGCATCGAAAAAGAACTGCGCACCTGGGTGGAGGAAAACCTTCATACCGGAAGGTTGAAAGCGGTGGTATGCACAGCCAGCCTCGACCTCGGTGTCGATTTCAGGCCGGTGGATGCCGTCATACAGGTCGGTTCGCCCAAGGGCATTGCGCGATTTTTGCAGCGGGCCGGAAGAAGCGGTCATCGCCCCGATGCGGTCAGCCAGCTTTATTTTCTGCCTACCCATGCTTTGGAACTGGTGGAAGCCGCTGCCATGAAAGATGCACTCGCCGAAAGCCAGATGGAAAGCAAGATTCCGCTGCTGCTCTGCTTCGATGTGCTGATCCAGTACCTCTGCACCCTTGCGGTATCGGACGGATTCACCTCGGATGAACTTTATGAAGAAGTGCGGAATACCTATTGCTTTGCCGCAATCACCCGCGAAGAATGGAACGAACTGCTGCTGTTCATTACAGAAGGCGGCAAAAGCCTCCGTGAGTATGATGAATACCGTAAGGTGGAATACATTGACGGACGCTATCTGATCCGCTCACGAAAAACCGCCATGCGCCACCGCATGCATATCGGCACCATCGTAAGCGATGCCATGCTCAAGGTCAAATTCGCTTCGGGCGGCTATCTCGGCACCATCGAGGAATATTTCATCAGCAAACTGAAGGAAGGCGATGTGTTTACGCTGGCAGGCCGGAACCTTGAGCTGGTCGGCATCCGCGACATGACCGTGCTGGTTAAAAAATCAAGGTCTTCCAAAACTCTGATCCCGAGCTGGATCGGGGGCCGCATGTCGCTGACCGCAAACATGGGTCAAATGCTGCGGCAAACGCTGCAACAGCATGGTGTACCCGAAGCGCATGAAGAAATGCAATGGCTGACCCCGCTGCTTGACCTGCAAAAAAAACTGTCGCGGGTTCCCGGTCCCGATGAGCTGCTGATCGAGCATATTGAAACCAAACAAGGATACCATGTGTACGTGTACCCGTTCGAAGGGCGAATGGTGCATGAGGCCATGGCGGCCATTCTTGCCTGGCGCATCAGCCGGCTGTTGCCCATTACCTTCTCCATAGCCATGAACGATTACGGCTTCGAACTGCTGAGCGACCGTCCCGTTCCGCTGGACGACAGCAATGCCCGGGAGCTGTTTTCCTCTGAAAACCTGTTTGCCGACATGCAGCGGAGTGTGAACGCCGCGGAAATGGCCCGGCGGAAATTCCGCGACATCGCCGTCATCGGCGGCCTGATCTTCCAGGGCATGCCCGGCGAAAAGATGAAGGCCAGGCATCTGCAAAGCAATGCGGGCCTGCTATTCAACGTGTTCAGCGAATACGACCCCGACAACATACTGCTTAAACAGGCTTATGCGGAAGTGTTCAGCCAGCAGATGGAAGAACTCCGCCTGCGCGATGCCTTTAAACGAATCGGGGAAACCGATATCCGTATCAGTTTCCCCGAAAAAATTACACCGTTCTGTTTCCCGATCATGGCCGACGGACTCAACCGCAACCAGGCCGCCTCCGAAAAATGGGAAGAGCGGGTGCAACGGATGATCCGCGAACAGACAGCCTAAATCGGTACAATCAGTTGACGAGATGCTTTC
>CAZZLI010000019.1:0-30718 GCA_964655055.1 uncultured Ferruginibacter sp. | reverse complement strand
AACGCCGGATCGCACCGGAGCCTGCAGGAGGGTTGTTTTAAGTCCCGCAAGGGATGCATTGAATAACGATCACCTATCAAACAAACATGGCAAAAGCACAAGGAGGAAAAGCCGTCAGCGCCAAAGCGGCGGCCAAGAAAAGAAATGTCAAGGTCGACAGCTACGGCGACGCACACATCGTAGCCAGCTTCAACAACATCATCATCAGCCTTACCAACAAGAGCGGCCAGGTCATCTCCTGGAGCAGTGCCGGAAAGATGGGCTTCAAGGGCAGCAAGAAAAACACGCCCTATGCCGCCCAGATGGCTTCTTCCGATGCCGCCAAAACGGCTCTGGACGCCGGATTGAAGCGTGTGGATGTTTTCGTGAAGGGTCCGGGTTCGGGCCGCGAAAGCGCCATCCGCGCCCTCTCGCAGTCGGGTATCGAGGTGAACATGATCAAGGATGTGACGCCGCTGCCGCACAACGGCTGCCGTCCGCCCAAGAAAAGAAGGGTATAAGAACCGGCCATCGCCGGCCAACATATTGAATCGCCATACGGTTCATTTTCATCAAAGGGTGCCTGATTAATTTTTTACGATTTTTTACCGATCAGCCCACCGTTACAAAAAAAATCGAAATGAAAAACAACTATGGCAAGGTACACAGGACCTAAGACCAAAATCTCCAGGATTTTTGGCGAACCCATCACGGGTAACGGTAAATGGCTCACCAAGAACAGCAACCCTCCGGGTATGCACGGGGCCAACCGCAAGCGTAAGACATTGGGCGAATATGCCCTGCAGCTCCGCGAAAAGCAGAAAGCCAAGTACACCTACGGCCTTCTGGAAAAACAATTCCGCCGCACATTCGACGAAGCCGCCCGCCGCAAGGGGGTGACCGGTGAAAACCTCATTAAGTTGCTGGAAGCCCGGCTCGACAACACCGTGTTCCGCATGGGCTTCGCACCCAGCCGTCAGGCTGCACGCCAGCTGGTGAGCCACAAACACATCACCGTCGACGGCGAAGTGGTAAACATCCCTTCCTATTCCCTGAAACCCGGACAGGTCATCGCGTTCAAGAACAAGAGCGCGGCCAACGGCGCCCTCACCGGAGCGGTGCGCGCAAAGAACAGCAAGTTCAGCTGGCTCGATTTCAGCGAAACCGAAATGAAGGGAACCTTCATGGCCTATCCGGAGCGGGAAAGTGTACCGGAAAACATCCGCGAACAGCTGATTGTGGAATTGTACAGCAAGTAAACCAGCGTCCGGCCCGTCCGGATCATACATTCAATACATCATTCAAAACCAAATTTCGCATATGGGTATCCTCAACTTCGTCAAGCCGGACAAGATTGTCCTGCAGAAAGTATCCGATTTCGAAGCGCAGTTCGAATTCCGTCCGCTCGAGCCCGGCTACGGTGTAACCATCGGTAACGCCCTGCGCCGGGTGCTGCTCAACTCGCTCGAAGGTTATGCCATCATCGGTATCAATATTGTGGGCGCCGACCACGAGTTCGCCACCATCAAGGGCATCACCGAAGATGTCACCGAAATGATCCTCAACCTCAAGCAGGTGCGTTTCAAGCGGAAGGTCGATCATGAAATCGGTACCGAAAAGATATCCCTCTCCATCAAGAACAAGACCGAGTTCACCGCCGGAATGATCGGCGACGCTTCACCCGCCTTTGAAGTGATGAACCCCGGACTGGTGATTTGCGTTATGGACAGCAGCGCCAAGCTCGATATCGAAATCACCATCGGCAAAGGCCGCGGCTATGTGCCCGCCGAAGAGCAGCGCGAGAAAAATTCCCATTTCGGCTTCATCGCCATGGATGCCATCTATACACCCATCAAGAATGTCCGCTACAGCATCGAGAATACCCGTGTGGAACAGCGTACCGACTTCGAAAAGCTGATCATGGAAGTGGTTACCGACGGTACCATTCATCCTGAAGAAGCGGTCAAGCAGGCCAGCCGGATCCTCATCCAGCACCTGATGATCATCACCGACGAAAACATCACCTTCGATACCAAGGAAGACAAGAAGGAAGACATGGTTGATGAGCAGACCCTGCAACTGCGCAAAGTGCTCAAGACTCCGCTGGAAGACCTCGATCTTTCCGTGCGTGCGTTCAACTGCCTCAAAGCGGCCAAGATCAACTCACTCAGCGAACTGGTTCAGTACGAGCAGGAAGACCTGATGAAGTTCCGGAACTTCGGCCAGAAGTCGCTCAGCGAAATCGAGCAGGTGCTCAACGAGCGCGGCCTTGGATTCGGTATGGATCTCAGCAAACTGAAGCTCGACGACGAATAAGCGTTAATGCCGGAAGGCTAAGATTTCATAAACTCAAGTACCCCGCAATTCCTGACACGGTGCGGGGGAATCTAAAACCACAGTCATGCGTCACGGAAACAAAAACAACAACCTCAGCAGAACGGCTTCACACCGCCGCGCGCTGATGATGAACCTGGGTTGCCAGCTCATCACCCACAAGCGGATCACCACCACGCTTGCCAAGGCTAAGGCATTGCGCACGTATATCGAGCCGCTGATCACCAAGACCAAACACACCGATTCCAAGGAAGCCATCATGCACAACCACCGCATCGTGTTCAGCTATCTGCACGACAAGCATGCGGTGAAGGAACTGTTCACCGTTGTGGCCCCCAAAGTGGTCAGCCGTCCCGGTGGTTATACCCGCATCATCAAACTGGGACAACGAATCGGCGATGCGGCCGAACTGGCCATGATCGAGCTGGTAGACTTCAACGAGGTGTACGGAAAAGGTACTGCCTCCGCCGCATCCGCCGAACCCGCCAAAAAGACCCGCCGGGGTGGTGGACGGAAGAAAGCGTCTGCTGAAACGGCTTCGGACGAAACCGCAACCGGTGAAGCGGAAACAGCGGCTGAATAATCCATCAATAAAAATCAACTTTTCATACTCCGGCTTTGGCCGGAGTTTTTTTTACCCCGGACTTGGGTTTGGCCGGAATGGATTTTTGGGGATTAATTTTTTTGCCCGTCCGGTTGCTTTAGTGTTTTCTTTGCAGAGAATAATTATTCATGCAGGCGATTTCAACTCATTCGGAAGCGAGGTTATTGCTCGAGGACGGCACCCTTTTTCGGGGTAAGGCTTTCGGCAAGACCGGTGTTGCCGCCGGCGAACTCTGTTTCAATACCGGCATGACGGGTTATCAGGAAGTATTCACCGATCCCAGTTATTTCGGTCAGGTTCTGATCATGAACTGTGCCCATATCGGCAACTACGGCACTTCCCTGCAGGATAATGAAAGTTCCGGAGCAAAAGTGAAAGCGGTAATTGGTCGTAATCTGGGCGGGCATTATTCCCGTGCCGCCGCCGATACTTCCCTGCAGACCTATTTCGAAAAGGAAGGTATTGTGGGCATCAGCGGGGTCGATACGCGGGCATTGGTTGCCCATGTGCGAACCCGTGGCGCCATGAATTGTATTGTAAGTACCGACGATTCCCCGCTTGATTCGCTGCGCAGCCGGCTGGCGTCAACGCCTTCCATGGCCGGTCAGGAACTGGCTTCAGCCGTAAGTACCGCAGCACCATACGATCTTGGTGATCCGCATGCTTCCCTCCGTATCGCCGTACTTGATTATGGCGTCAAGCGGAATATCCTCCGGAGTTTCACTGAACGTCATGCGTATGTGCGGGTGTTTCCTGCAAGAACCCCGATCACGGAACTTCAGGCATTCAACCCTTCCGGATATTTTCTGAGCAATGGTCCGGGTGATCCCTCTGCCATGGATTTTGCCGTACAGATCATCAAACAACTTCTTGAAACCGGCAAGCCCCTGTTTGGTATCTGCCTCGGCCATCAGCTGCTGGCGCTCAGTGTGGGCATACCTACTTTCAAAATGCATCACGGGCACCGGGGGTTGAACCATCCGGTCCGGAATCTGCTTACGGGGAGGAGTGAAATCACCACACAGAACCATGGTTTTGGTGTGGATGCCGATGCGGTAAGGGCTTCGGCCGATGTGGAGGTTACGCATGTGAATCTGAATGACGGATCCATCGAAGGTATCCGTCTGCGTAACCGACCTGCTTTCTCGGTGCAGTATCATCCCGAAGCCGCACCCGGCCCGCATGATAGCCGATACCTCTTTGATGATTTCATGAGCCTGATGCGGAACGTTTCCTAAAAAGATTAAACTGCCCGAGCCTGCTGCTTATGCGTATTTCCATCATCAACGGCCCCAACCTCAATCTTCTGGGAACCCGCGAGCCCGGCATGTACGGCACACAGTCATTCGACAGCTATTATGGGGAACTGTGCCGAAAATTTCCCGGACTGCAGTTCAATGCATTCCAGAGCAATGTGGAGGGGGAATTGATCAATGAAGTGCAACGCGCCGGTATGGGCGCTGCCGATGCCATCATCATCAACCCCGGAGGATACACGCATACCTCGGTGGCACTGGGCGATGCGTTGGCCGCAGTGGGCATTCCGGCTGTGGAAGTGCATATTTCCAATATTTTTTCCCGTGAGCCTTTCCGGCAGATTTCGCATGTGTCGTCATCCTGCAAGGGCGTAATCAGCGGGCTGGGACTGAAGGGTTACGAACTTGCGGTTCAGTACCTGGTTGACGGCGTATTCAAATGAGTACCTTTTATCACTAAGAAATAAACTTTTTGTATCATGTTCGAATGGATCGTTCCCTTGGTTTCGCTAATCGCCCTTGAGGTGATTCTAGGTATTGACAACATCATCTTCATTTCCATTCTGGCCGACAAGCTGCCCGAGCAGCAGCGCAACCGGCTCCGTTTCTGGGGTATCGGGTTGGCCATGGTGATGCGGCTGGTGCTGCTGGCGTTCATCTCCTGGATCCTGAAACTCGATAAGACGCTGTTCAATGCATTCGGCATCGATTTTTCAGGAAAGTCGCTGATTCTTTTGCTGGGCGGACTTTTTCTGTTGTACAAGAGCACGAAGGAAATCTATCATAAGGCCGAACTGGCATCGAGTTCTGAGCCCCTGGTGAAGGCGGGGGCCACCTTCAGCCGTTTGCTGGGCGAAGTGATCCTGCTCGATCTGGTGTTTTCGGTCGACTCCATCATTACGGCTGTGGGCATGGTGAAGGAATTGTGGGTGATGTATACTGCGGTTATTGTTACCGTGTTGATCATGCTTATTGCTTCGAAGCCTATCAGCGAATTTATCCGCAGGCATCCTTCTTTCAAAATCCTGGCGCTTTGCTTCCTTATGATGATTGGCGTGGCGCTGGTTGCGGAAGGTCTTGCATTCAAAATCCCCAAGGGATATATTTACTTCTCCATGGCCTTTGCCTTCCTGGTTGATCTGATTCAGATGCGGACGGTGAAAAGGCAGCCCTGATGCGTATTCCCTTTATTTCCGTCAGTATAAAAAGTCCTTTTTGCCTGGAATGATCAAGCACTTCCTGGTGCAAGAATAATGACCGAAGATTTGAACCGGATTTTGCTTTTTTGATACTCGTCGGGGTATTTGGATGCCATACGAGAAAGCAAACTAATAACGGTTGTGCTCAACCAGCAACGGTGGCAAAATGTTTTTTCACACGAAGGGCGCCAAGGAATAAACGCGAAGACCGCGAAAGAGAGAAGGGAACTGGCAAGCGGCAGGCAATTCCGATCAGCCGCTTTTATCAGCGAAAAAAATCCTATAATCCCGCGAATCCTGGTTCAGACAATTTTATGTTTTGATCAAACGGAGTAGAAGAAAAAACCGATTCATCAAAGAATCGGCTTCAGTTGAATAGGGTGCCCTTTGCTACCGTGAGTATGGAAGAATTGCACAATGACTTTTATACAATAATTGAATGTGGAATCAACAACCCTTGGAAAGTTATTCAGGCTTAATGTGAATGATTTTCCCGTCACGGAGAACAACTATCACGCTGTTTTTCTGCTTTTTAAATTCAAGCATTTTCCTATAAGAACTTTCAAGCCCGATTAATATTTTTTGTCTTCTTTCAAATTTATTTTCTGTTTTCATATTGCTCTTTTAATTTTTTAAACAATTCCTCATTGTTTATTGTCAACGAGGATTGCCTTTGGGATTTTTCAGCGATTAGTATAGGAAGCCCCACTGAATTGTCAAACAACATTACCTCGTCTGATAAAGGTAAAAATAAATCAAACAAATTTACGATCCCCCTAAAATACCTTCTTTCAATAACCATTTCTTCAACATTGTGCCCTCCTTCCAACACCCTGGTCTTTACCCTTTCCTTTGCCAAATCAACATTTTGCAACCAAAAAAACAACAATACAACGTTATATCCCATTGATTGAGCGACTTCAACACGTTCTTTGTGACTTTTTGTGGCTAAAGTAGTTTCGAACGCGAAATTTTTTCCTTCATTAATCAATTCGCTAATTCTTTTTAGCATGATTCTTCCTGCTTCAAATGATACAGACTCGGGTTGAAATGGAGATAACCCTCTGGCAATTTCATCAGCATTAACAAATTCACGGCAATCGAGGATATCAGGCAATATTGTGAATGATGCTGTTGTTTTACCTGCCCCGTTACAACCTGCAATTATGTAAATAGTCTTTTCTTTCACAAGAACAATTTACAAATAAATAGCCACTTTAATCTAAAAAGCAGACCAAGTTGAACAAATGCAAAAACAAAAGTCATAAAAAAAGCCGCTGAATTAAGATTCAGCGGCCAATTGTTATTTACTAAAATAACATCGTGCCCTTCGCTGGGGTCAGTGCAAAAAAAATCGTGGAGGATTTGAATTGTATTTTGTTTTTCTGACCACTTGACCGGGATATGTTTACGACATCTACCTGATATTCTTCTCAGGAGTTTTAGGAAGGTAGGTTTTTCCGCAGTGAAGAGGCCCGGACAATCAGTTTCGGGCGGAGTATCTTTTCCACATTGTTCATGTCTTCAGGATGGTGCATGGTTTCTATGAAAAGTTTGGCGGCCGCTTTTCCGATTTCAAAGGAGGGTTGTTCCACACTGGAGATTTCGGGGGTGACAAGACTGACCACCGGTTCGTTGTTGAACCCTACCAGTCCGATTTCATCGGGCATGCTCAGGCCTTTCTTCTTTATGGCCAGCATGGCACCGATGGCCATCCTGTCGCTGATGGCGAATATGGCGTCGGGTCTTTTTTTCATGGAAAGAAGTTCCATGGTAGCGAAGTAGGCGTAGTCCTGGTTGAAATCGCAGTGTATGATGAGTTCATCGCTTTTCCGGATTTTGTATTTTTTCAATGCGTTCAGATACCCTTCCATGCGGCTGTTGCTAACGCCAAGATTTTCAGGACCGGCAAGGATGGCAATTCTTTTGAATCCCTGTTCTATCAGATGCTCGGTCGCCATGAATCCACCTTCCACATTGTCAAGCCGCACACTCGGTGCATCCAAATCGTGGGTAATCCGGTCAAAAACCACCATCGGGATGTTTCTAGCCTGGATTTTTTTGAAGTGTTCGAACGATTTGGATTCGCTGGACACCGAAACGATGAAGCCGTCAACCAGGCTGTCAAGCAAGCGCTGGGTGTTCAAGATCTCCCGGCCGTAGGATTCATTGCTTTGGCACACCATCACCGTATAGCCGGCTTCCAATGCTACTTCGTCTATACCCCTGACCATCGTGGCCAGCACATAGTCGAGGTTGGGCACAATGACACCGATGGTGTGGGTTTGCCGTTGGCGCAGGCTCAAGGCCAGCCGGTTGGGTTGATAGTTGAGTTCTTCCGCCACCGACATGATGGCTTTCTTCGTATCGGCATTCACATCTGCGGCATTGCGCAGCCCGCGAGATACCGAAGAGATGGAGATGTTGAGCCGCCTGGCAATGTCTTTGATGGTTGCCGGTTTCTTTTGCATGCGCGTTGTTTGGGTTAAAACTAACGGATTTTTTTTGAGAAAACCGGAAGCGATACCGGAAACGTTTCCGGTAAGCAATCTTTAGAATTGGTTCAAAAGGGGAGCCGCTTAGCTGATTTTGTGGTCAAAAAAACTTCGAATTATTGAAGATTCTGTACTTGCTTTTAAGTTTCTTGTCGGTAAATACCCGCTATTATTGTTTCCGGACTTCCATATGATATGAACGTGTCCGCACCGTAACAAATCAATGATGGGGTGCTGGCCTGTGAACGTTATCTGGCTTCCGGAAAAACTAACCGATTGCGCCCACGCCTCATTTTATTACTTACTGTGTCCGCCTTGTACAGCCAGGCCCAGCCGCATCCGTCCGTTTTTGTCACCGCTGAAGATCTGGCAGCACTTAAAGCAGGGCTAGCCCGCTATCCCCTTCTGTCCGTTTCCTTTGCTGATCTCAAAAACCAGGTTGATTCATTGCTAGGCAAGGAGGTGGATGTTCCTTTTCCGAAGGATCCTGCCGGGGGCTATACACACGACAAGCATAAGAGCAACTACATCCTCATGTTCAACAGCGGTATTCTTTACAATATCACCGGCAAGCGGGCCTACGCTTCACTGGTTAAGCAACTGCTGCTCAAATATGCCGCGCTCAATCCAATTCTGCGCAACCATCCTCAAGCGACTTCGCCATATCCCGGCAGACTTTTCTGGCAGGCGCTCAACGATGCCAACTGGCTCGTGTATTCGGGCATAGCTTACGATCTGGTGTACAATTCACTCAGCGCCACAGACCGTAAGATCATCGAGGAGGGTGCCTTTAAACCTGAAGTCGATTATCTGACAAAAGACCTTCATAGTTGGTTCGACCTCATCCACAACCACAGTGTCTGGGCAGCTGCGGGTGTCGGCATCGTCGGGCTTGCCACCAACAACAACGATTATGTGGATATGGCCCTGCACGGATCTGCCAAAGACGGCAAGAGCGGGTTTTATGCCCAGATGGATAATTTGTTTTCTCCCGACGGCTATTATACCGAAGGCCCCTATTATGTGCGCTATGCCATCCTGCCCTACATGCTTTTTGCCAATGCCCTACAGAACACCCGCCCCGCTTTGAAGATTTTTGAGCACCGGAACCGCATGTTGCAAAAGGCATTGAACACCTGCCTGCAGCAAACCAATACGGACGGAGTGTTTTTCCCGCTGAACGATGCGTTGAAGAACAAGGATTATACCACCAACGAACTCGTAACAGCCATAGATATCGCATGGAGTGCTTACCCTGCCGACAGCGGTTTGCTCACCGTTGTGAAAAGACAGAACCGGGTATTGATGCACCGAGGAGGTTTAACAATCGCCAAAACGCTGGCTTCCGGAAAAAAGCCGCCGGCGCATTATCCATATACAACTATTGAAAGTACTGACGGCGCGAAGGGTGACCAGGGCGGCGTCAGCATCCTCCGTTCCGGCCGGGGAGAAATGCTGAGCAGCCTTGTTTTCAAGTACACTGCACAGGGCCTCTCGCACGGGCATTTCGACAAATTGAATATCAATTTCTTCGACAAGGGCAATGAGATCCTTACCGATTACGGTGCAGTCCGGTTCATCGGCGTCGAGCAGAAGTTCGGCGGCCGCTATCTTCCTGAAAATACGGCTTATGCCGCCCAGACCATCGCACACAATACCCTTGTTGCAGATGGGCAAAGTCACTTCGGCGGTGATCCGGTAGTTGGTGAACGCCATCACCCCGAAAAATTATTTTCCGATACACGTAATCCCGACCTGCAGGTAGTATCGGCACAGGATAACAATGCCATCCCCGGGGTGAAGATGCAGCGCACCGTCTGTCTGCTCCGGCTGCCCGGAGGGGAAAAATTGCTGCTTGACATATTTCTTGCGGCATCCGCTAAAGCCCACCAGTACGATCTTCCCTTCCATTACAACGGCCAGTTCATCAGGTCATCCTTTCCCTACCATGCCTTCACCAGCACTGCATCAACATTGGGAAAGACGAACGGTTACCAGTACCTGTGGAAGAGGGCTGCTGCGGAACTTGAAAATTCCACGGCGCAGGTCACCTTTCTCAACGATAACAGCTATTATACGCTTTCAACCCTGATTACGGATTCGGCGCAAATCCTGTTTGCAGAGTCCGGCGCCGGTGATTCCGCTTTCAATCTGCGGCATGAGCCGGCTGTCATCGTGCGGAAAAATGGAAGCAACCAGTGTTTCCTCAGCGTGCTCGAACTCCACGGTCATCACGACCCTGTGAACGAGTTTTCGTACAATGCCTATCCCGGAGTGAAGTCGATCCGCTTGCTGCACAATGACAGCGACTATCTCTTGGCTGAAATAAACATGCACGGGAGGCAGTTGCTCTTTGCGCAGTCTAAGATAGATTTCAATAGGGTCTCCCCCCACCACATCAACATAGGAAAAGAGGCAGTGCAATGGAAGGGTCCTTTTACGGCCGTGTACGGGGGAGCGGTTCTTGATTTTGGCAATCAATCACTTAAACAATAGATGTATGCTGACAAACGAAACAATCAAAGTATTCATTGAAGACAAAAACATGCATTGGGAAGATCTCGGAATGGGAATCCGGCGCAAGGTCATGGCCTATGATGAGAACCTCATGGTTGTGAAAGTGGATTTTGAAAAAGGTGCCGTGGGTACCCTTCATCATCACTTCCACACGCAGATCAGCCATGTGCACAGTGGCGCCTTTGAAGTGGAGATTGCCGGTGAGAAAAAAGTGCTGAAGGCGAACGACGTATTTTTCGTGCCGCCAAACACGGTTCACGGTGTGGTGTGTCTGGAAGCAGGAATGCTGGTGGATATCTTCAGCCCGATGCGTGCAGATTTCATCTGAGCCATGTGCCACATGCGTCTTGCCCTTAACCGCTGCAAATGCATCAGGGGCAGAATAACAGATGTGCCATGTCTTTTTCGGAAAAAGGAAAAAGTAAAATCTATATCAATGAAAATATCGGGTTCATTCCTGTTGGCAGTAGCCCTGTTCGTGCTGCCCTGTTTCATAACTCGTACGGCCTGCTGCCAGACCGTTGTGCTCAATGCCGACGGTCCGGGTAACACCTACGAACTCATCAACGGGGCATTCGATCCCGGCAACAGTGCGGTGGAGAATCCTGAGTGCGTGCACGGTTCCTTTGGCCGTCATGTTGCAGAGGTATGGGATGCTGAACAGGGGAAGTATGTCTTCGAGTTCTATTCCCACCTGAATCAAGACAATGACCGTTGTCTTTATTTCGACCGGCAGCGCATTGAAGTCACCACCACACCTTCGTCGCCCGCCAACCTCAAGACCACCACCGGCGAAACAGTCACGTACAAATGGCGGTTTCGGGTACCTCAGGGTTTTCAACCCTCCTCCTCGTTCACGCATCTGCATCAGGTGAAGGCTGTTGGCGGGGATGAGGGCTCGCCCATTTTCACCCTAACCGCCCGTAAGGGAACTCCCAACAACCTGGAACTGGTCCATGTCGTGGATTCCAATTCAGGCACTTCCAAACTGGCCATCGTTCCCTTATCGGTGATTGAAGGCGTCTGGGTGGAAGCGACCGAAATTATCAAAGCCGGAACGGCAGGTACGTATTCCATCATCATCCGGAAAGTAAGCGACGGTACCATCTTGTTTAATTATAACAACAACAACATACTCACCGAAAGGCCCAGCAACAGTTTCATCCGCCCGAAGTGGGGCATCTACCGCAGCATAACCAGTCCGGCCGATCTCCGCGATGAGATTGTGCGTTTCTCCGACCTCACCATTGCGGAGGGCGCTGTTCCGCTGGCAGCCAACACCTATTACTGGATCGGCGGTGCTTCGGGAAGTTTCACCACGGCAAGCAAATGGAACAGCCAGCTCAACGGCAGCGGCACCTCACGCTCCGTCACCGGTGCCCTGCCCGACGATATCCTGATCATTGATGGCAGCAACATCGGTGGCAGCACACCCACAACCGGTCCCGTTACCATGACGATGTCTTCCAACACCATCGGACAATTGATGATACAGAACAATGCCGACGTTTTCTTCCAACGGTCAACACCCGTTTCACCTGCAATACCCGGGACCGGAACACTCACCATTGCCGGCGACGGTACCCCGGCACCCGATTTCGTGGTGGGTCAGGGATCGAAACTTACTTTGAACAGTCCTGCTACCGACGGCAATGTATACATAGCTCTTTCCGCCAACGTCACCGGAAGGGTGGGGGGAAGCATCGCCCTCAGCAATACCGGCCTGCATAGGATCACTTCGCAGGTCACCAATGGTCTTGAATTTTTGGCCGGAGCTAGTTTTACCGCCGGAGCCACACCCGATATCACCGCATCCAATTATCCCTTTGGCAGCAGCTCACAGGGTGTTCAGGACGGGGTGGTCTTTCGTCGGGGATCGAATCTGGTGGTGAGCGGAAACCGCAGTCCATTCGGAGGAACATCCACCTTCCAGTCCTGCAACATGGAAACCGGCAGCAATTTTTATCTGCGCGCTAGCAATGCAGGAAATCCCGGCAACTATTCCAATCTTAAATCATTCGGCAACATCTTTGTGCAGAACGGTGCCACCTTCACTTCGGACGGACCCTTCTTCAAAATAGATACGCTGACCATTGATGCCGGTGCGGCCCTCATTACGCATACAAGCGGAAGTACACCGGTACTCGGAAACCTGACGGTGAACGGCAGTCTCACCGCGCCTTCGGCCACTTCAGGAACCAATACCCTTGTGATGGCCGGGCATGTTCTTCAGGAAATTTCGGGCTCAGGCAGCATCAGCGTTTCCTCATTCCTTGTGGGCAACAACAGCAATGTGCGTCTTACCAAGTCTGTCAATGTAAACAACAGCTGTTCCGTCTATGGTAAAATCGATTTCGGCACAGCCGGAAAAATTACAGGTAGTGGCTCGTTTACAGCCAAAACAAATGGAAGCACCACCTCCGTCACCGGCGACCTGACTGCCGGATCAAACCGCATCACCAATGTGACGGGTGTCATCGGCAGTATCAACGGCTTAACCGTTAGCGGCTCTGGAATTGATGCGCCCACCCATGCGATTGCTTCATCCAGTTCCAACGCCATCATTGTGTTGTCTAAACCTGCCCTTACTTCGGCTACTGGGGTTGCTTTCAATTTCGTAAGTGATTCCGCCACCCTGCAAACGGCCAACCCCAACGGGATGGATACCCTGACGGGCAGCGTAGTAGTCACAGGCAACAAATCATTTGAGTCGGGAATCAATTACATCATTGATGGTGCCACCAGTCGGCCTTTTGGAATATCTACCGGATATAATCTGAACTATATCCGTTCAGGCTTCGTTGAAATCAACGCACCTGTGACGGTGAACCGCTGGCCCAACATATTGAGCCGGCTCACCATCAACAGCAAAATGACGCTGCGACCGCTGGATACGGTGCGGATCTATCCCCGCGCCGTCATTAACGGCAATACCGGAACCAACAATTATATCGTCACAGGTTATGATGCCGTATCCGGAGCACAAAGTCTGGTTCGGGTGGACAGCATCACCGCTTCGGTAAACATCCCTATCGGGACTCCCGGCAATTATCTGCCATTTACCTATGCGCCCTCGGGAGCCACCAGCCTTGCCGCTGCAGTATTTGAAGGCATAACCACCAACGGTGCCATCACCGGTACTCCATTGACCGCAGGAGCGCGACAGTCTGTTGTAAATGCTGTGTGGAACATCAAACGACTCAGCGGAACAGGAAGCAGTACCTTGCAGCTTAGATGGCCCGATGCCTTGGAGGGTGCCACATTCAGCAGCTCTGCCAATGCGGATATCGGGCTCATTGAAAACAGTGGTTCCGCCTGGTCAGCGCCTTCAGGAACTGGCGATAATACGGCTAATACGGTAACTAAGACCATCATCACCTACGGTCCTTTCAGTGTGGGATCGTCTCCCGCAGTGGCAGCATTCGTATTCAACCCGATACCCGCAAAAACTTACGGCAACGCCGATTTCAATGGAGGAGCCTCGAGCCTGAACACAACACAGCCCATCGTTTACTCCAGCAACAACACAGCGGTGGCCACCATCGTTGGCGGGAATATCCATATTGTAGCGGCAGGTACCTGCAACATCACGGCGTCTCAGGCAAGCGACGGCACCTATCCCGCGGCAAGCGTTACCCAGCCGCTGCTGGTCAACAAGGCTCCGCTGACCATCCGCGCAGACAACAAAACCAAGTCGCAGGGCGATAACAATCCTCCGCTTACTGCCTCCTACAGCAGCTTTGTATTGGGTGAAACATCGGCTGTATTGACAGTACAACCGGTGCTGAACACTACCGCGCTGCCGGCATCACCTCCCGGAACATACCCGATTACGGTGAGTGGCGCCGACGCCCTCAATTACACCATCACTTACCTTCCCGGTACGCTCACTGTGGTTCCCCGGCAAAACCAGGTGATTACGTTCAACCCTCTTCCGGTAAAGACCTACGGCAATGCCGATTTTGCCATCGGCGCCACCAGCACCAACACAACCATCCCTATTACCTATGTCAGCAGTAATCCGGCCGTTGCCACAATCGTAGGCGGCAATATTCGTATCACGGGTGCCGGTACGGCCGATATTACTGCGTCGCAGGCCGGAAGCACGGGATATTTCCCTGCCACTGATGTGACACGTACATTTACCGTGAACAAGGCTCAGTTAACTGTCATGGCAGCCGATACGGTTAAAAATCAAGGCCAGCCCAATCCTGTATTCCGACTGGTCTATACAGGGTTTGTCAACGGGGATAGCGAATCATCCCTATCCCCGGCTCCTGTGGTTTCCACCGCTGCGCAAACACGGTCTCCGGTGGGTTATTATGTCATTACTCCTGAGGGCGCATCGTCGGCTAATTATACATTCAATTTTGTGAGCGGACGGCTCACCATATTTCCTCCGGGTGGAAATAGCAGCCAGTACTTCAATGCATACATGAGCAATTCCAATACGATCGTGCTGAATGTATATTCGGCTGCCGCCGCCCTTGGCGATGTGCTGTTGCTGGATATGCAGGGAAGGCGGGTGTTGCGGAAAAATCTGTTCGTACCGGCAGGATTCATATCCTCCACATTGCAGGTGCCTTCACTTGCACAGGGAGCTTATTTGCTTGTGCTGCGCGGTAGCGGGCTTGACCTGTCGACACGGATACTAGTGCTTAGATAGTTTGCGGAAGCATCTATTAAATAAGGAACGCTAAAAGTAAGCTTGATGAAATACTTGAAAACATTTTTGATGACCTGTTCACTGCTGTTGCCGGTGCTCATGGGATATTCCCAGAAAAAGGAAATTACAGGAAAGGTAACCGACGAGGCTACCGGAAAGCCCATGCAGGGTGTGAATATCATCGTATCCGGCAAAAAGTCGGGTGTGACCTCGAAAGAAGACGGCACGTACTCGATACCGGTATCGTCCTTCAATGCGAGTCTTGTTTTTTCTTATGTGGGTTACGCAAAGCAAACAGTTCCCGCAGCCGGCAAGAAAGTCCTGGACATTGTGATGTCCACCGCTGTTCAGTTGAATGAGGAGGTTGTAGTCATCGGTTACGGAACACAAAAGAAATCGAATGTGACGGGTGCTGTGGCCAAATACAGCAGCGAATATTTTGACGAATCGCCGGTCACCCGGCTCGATCAGGCACTTCAGGGCAAGATCGCCGGGGTATCGGTGCAGAACATCAGTTCAGAGGCCGGTGCCGACCCGCGGATCAGGGTGCGTGCCATCAGTTCCATCAATGCGAGTGCTGACCCCCTGATCGTAGTGGATGGCCATCCCTTGCCCGACGGTCTCTCGTTCTCCAATATGGGTGATGTGGAATCCATTGAGGTTTTGAAGGATGCCGCATCAACGGCCATCTACGGTTCAAGAGGCGCTTCCGGTGTCATCATTGTCACCACCAAAAAGGGCAAGCCCGGAAAGCCGCTATTTTCCTTTAAAGTTTCATCCGGTATCCGTTCCGCATATAAGTTGTATGATGTGATGAGCACAACGGAGTACACCAACCTGCTTTTTTATGAGGCCTCACTGATTGCGAAGGATCCCACCATCCCCCCGCTTTCTGAATCCGATATCGCCAATAACGGACAGCGCGGAGCCTATGTGATTGAGCAAACGCTGATGGGCGGTGTGGGCAACAACTGGCAGTCTACCGCCATCCGCAGTGCCGCAGTCACCAATGTGCTGCTGAACGTATCGGGCGGCGCCGACAAATTCACCTATTACCTCTCAGGTTCCTACCAGAAAGACCAGGGCATGATGTACCATAGCGAATATGAGCGGTATAACCTGCTCAGTAAATTCTATGTGCAGCTCAGCAAACGGCTGAAGCTCGACTTCAGCATCAATCCTTCCTACTTCAAGCGCGAGAAGCCTTCGGTGAATTTCACTGATTTTGTTCGCTATCCCTCCTATATTCCTGTCTACCTGAATGAAGAGCAGGCTGCATTTGTGCGGCAGAATCCTTTGTTTGCCGATGTGAAGGCCGGCGACTATGCCCAGGCCCGCTATTTCAACGGGCGCGTTTACAGCGGGTATATGCCGGACGGAAGCTTGTGGGTCAATTCCAACGAGGTGGATGCATTCGGCACCGCATCCAACTCTCCCAAGTCAGTGATGGAAACACGCACGCTCAAGTACAATGACTACCGCATGCTCAGTACCGGAACGCTTACCTGGAATGTGCTTCCCGGACTTGAGTTCAAGGCGATGGGAAGTGGCTACATTTATTTCACGGAAGGGCTGGACTTCGCAAAGCGGAATTCCAACCGGGCCGGCGATGTAAACAGGGGACAATATACACGGCAGACTTATACGGATCTGCTCTCTGAAAATTCCCTTACCTACGGCAAGCGCTATAAGCGACATTCGTTCAACCTCCTGGGTGCCTTCACCGTACAAAAAACGATAATCCAGCAACAAAGCGTGGTCGGGCTTGATTATCCGAGCGATGATGTTACCACCCTCAACACCGCCCTGTTCATTGATCAGGACAAAAGCAGCACCTACAGCACCATCAACAAGGTCGGTCTGCTCTCTTATCTTTCCAGGCTCACTTATTCCTACAAGGACCGTTATCTTCTTGCTGCCAGTTACCGGGCAGATGGAAGTTCCTATTTCGCACCCGGGAGAAAATGGGGGAACTTCCAGTCGATATCGCTGGGCTGGATTGCGAGCCGGGAGCAGTTCCTGCGGAATGTCAAATGGCTGAGCAACCTCAAATTCAGGGGAAGTTATGGCGCGGTAGGCAACAACCGTATTGTGAATTATGCATTTGTAGACCAGCTTTATGCCGCCAACTATCCGTTCAATGTCAACACCGGAACGGTGAACATCGGGCAAATACCTTCCACCACGATTTTTCCCAACCCCGACATTACTTGGGAAAGGACGTATCAGTACAATGCCGGTGTGGATGTCTCCCTGTTCCGTAACAGGATGATGTTCACCTTTGACATGTTCAAATCGGAAACCGACCGCTTGCTGCTGAAGCAGGCTGCAATGGGCTTCTCGGGGGTACCGCTTACCTGGAACAATATCGGCAAACTTGAAACCCGTGGTTTTGAATTGCAAATCGCAACTGTGAACATCGACCGCTCCAATTTCAAATGGACCACTACAGCCAACATCTTCAGCAACCGCAACAAGCTGCTGGAACTGGGAGCTGAGGCACAGATCGTCAATCAGGGCGAGCGCAATGAGATTTACATGAACAGGGTAGGGGGGCCGCTGGTTCAGTTCTACGGCTACAAAACAGATGGGGTTTGGTTGTCGCAGGCCGACATTGATGCGGCAAAGGCGAAGGGTTTGAACAGCCCGTTCAACAATGTGTTTGTTCCCGGAGGCCTGAAGCTGGTGGATGTGAACGGCGACAATGTGATTGATGCCAATGACCGGACCATCATCGGCAATCCTTATCCCGATTTCTCCTGGGGCATCATCAATAACATCAAATTCAGCAACATCGACATCAACTTCAGCTTTCAGGGCGTACAGGGTGGATCATTGATCAATGGTGACGGCAACTATACCGAAACCCGCCGAACCAACAAGAGTTACAGTGCCAACCGCTGGCTTTGTCCCATGTATCCCGGCGACGGCAAAACCCCATACGGAACAAATGGTTTCAACTGGATGCTGACCGATTACGTGGTGGAGGATGCCTCATACTTCGCACTGCGCGATGTGAACATCGGCTACACGATTCCGGCGGCCAAACTGAAAAAGCTTAAGATGAACTCCCTCCGGTTCTACTTCGCCGCTCAAAATCTCTATTACCATTTCTCCAAAGGCTATCGGGGAATCAATCCTGAAGCCAACAGTAATTCCGGCCCTTATAACACGCCGCTGGTCGATGGTTACCAACGTGGTGCTTTCCCGGTAAACAAGGCCTACCTGATCGGGGCAGGGCTCACCTTTTAAAACCAGTAACGCGACAACATGAAAAAGCTTCTTTCTGCCGCTCTTCTGATTCTTTTGGCTGCCTCTTCCTGCAAGAAGATCATTGACCAGTACCCGCAGTCCAACCTCTACGGTGAAAACTATTACAACAACGAAGCGGAGGTGCGGGCAGCGCTTACCGGTTGTTACAACGGACTGCAGGAACCGATGAAGTATGAGTGGCAGATGACCGAGTTACGGAGCGACAATACCAAGATGGGCTCACCCAGCAGCACCAGTTCTATCAACAGGGATTTCAGTGATCTGGACATGTTCATGCCGGCGCCGACGCATCAGGCCGTATATCTCTACTGGCTGGCGTCTTACAATAACGTCCGGAACGCCAATATTGTCTTGCAGCGCCTCGGTGTGACCTATGACTCGGCATCGGGCACGAACACCTTCAACCCGATCACCATGCCCATCAGCGATTCGGTCCGGCGCCAGTTGGCCGGCGAGGCCATGGTCATCCGTGCGCACCATTATTTCAATCTGGTTCGTCTTTACGGCAAGGTTTTTTTGGTGCATACGCCCGTTTCCGCCACCGAGGCAAAAACCATAAACCGTGTTCCGGTCGCAGAAGTATACAAGTTGATTGAAGCTGACCTGCGGGGTGCTGTTGCCAATTCAAGCGACCGTCGCTTCAATCAGATTGCCGCCGTGAATGTGGGAAGAGTGTCTTCATGGACTGCCAAGGCCCTTCTTGCCAAAGTGCTCCTTACCCTGAACAGGAAGGCGGAAGCAGCCGAATTGCTCAACGATGTGAAGGACAACAGCGGCTTCGGCCTGCAACCCACCTACTCCGGGGTTTTTTCCATCAGCAATGAAATGAACAGCGAGATCCTGTTTACTGTCCGTTACAAGGCGGGTGGATTGGGTCTGGGGTCAAGCTTTGGCAATGAGTTTGCTGCCGAACTCAGCGGCTCCGCTATAATCAACGGTTCGGGCAAGGGCTATAATTTCCCGACCAACGATTTCGATACGCTGTCGAATGGCGATCCGCTCCGCAAAAGCACTTCCATGGACAGGTTCATCAACGGGAATTCAATACGTCTGTACGTGAAAAAGTATCTGTCGCAGGTGGTGCTGACCAACGACGGGGAAAGCGACTGGCCCATCATGCGCTATAGTGATGTGTTGCTGATGCTGGCAGAGGCGCAGGGCTTTTCAGCTCCAAGTATCGCTCTCGTCAACCAGGTCCGTTCCAGGGCAGGCCTCGGTCCGCTCTCTTCTGCCGTTAATTCCGTTGCCGCATTCGAAAGGGCTTTGTCCGACGAACGTCGCCTTGAATTCGCTTTTGAAAACCAGCGCTTCTTCGACTTGTTGCGCTTCAATACGACAATGACCACCATCACTGCTGAAAGCGAGATGAAGGCGCATTTCAACCGGGAGTTCCTCCGCCACTACGCTCAGTATCCGTCGCCCACACTCACGCTGCAGCAGTTACTCAACAATGTAACACCTGAAAAAATGCTGCTGCCGATACCACAGCACGAAATTGATACGAACACCCAATTGGTCATTGAACAAAACCCCGGTTATTGATTGCTTCACGGATTAAATGCTGTTTATGAGAAAATGCCTTTTGCTGGTTGCTCTTTGTGTATCTGTGCAATGCAACGTGTTTGCACAAAGTACTGAGGACCCTGTCAAGCCGGATACGGCATACAAACCCGTGGTTTATCCGGCAGGTTATTCTGCGCAACTTAACCTGGTGTATACCAAGGTTGCCGACTGGGAAGGGAAAATGGACCTCTATCTCCCTCCTGCATCGGGGAGTCTTTCGCCGGTCATCATCAACATACACGGGGGCGGATGGAGCCGAGGTGTGAAAGAGTCACAGGGCGGTTTTACCCCCTTTTTTAAAAAGGGTTTTGCCGTTGCCAACATTGAATATCGAATGACACCACAAGCCAAGGCACCAGCAGCCATTGAGGATACACGGTGCGCGCTCATTTATCTGATAAGAAATTCCAAAGAGCTTAATATCGATCTCAATAAAATAGTCATCATGGGCGGCAGTGCAGGCGGTCATCTGGCACTGATGGGAGGGCTGCTTGCCAATGACAACCGCTTCGACAACAATTGCCCGTGCAAGCAGAAAGTGAAAGTAGCCGCAATCATCGACAAGTGGGGAATCACCGATGTATGGGACTGGGCCTATGGGCCCCGGATAAAGAGCAAATCTGCCGTAAACTGGCTCGGCGATAAGGCGAAGGATTCCGTTTTCGCCGCATCGGTTTCTCCGATGCGTTATGTGAGCCGGAACAGCCCTCCGGTGTTAATCGTGCACGGTGATGCCGACCCCACCGTCCCCTATGAGCAATCGGTGGCACTGAATGAGAAGCTAAAAGCATCGGGCGTGATCACAAAGTTCATCACCGTGGAAGGCGGTCTTCATGGAAAATTTACCAAGGAAAAAAATGCTGAACTCAGCCAGGCGTACATGGAGTTTTTACTCAGTTTAAAAGAATTCAAATAACCCAACCATGATAAAAACCAACCAATTGCTTGGCCTCGGCATTATTCTGATGCTGGCTCAGACCTTTCCCACTGCTGTTTATGCCCAAGGCCTGTCTTATCTGGTTTCTGACAAGGCTACTCTGGTAAGCAGAATGACGGCTGCCAATCCCGGAGACACGGTAGTGGTTGCCAATGGCAGCTACGACTGGGGGCAGATCAACTTCAGCAATACCCGCGGAACAGCTACCAGTGCCTGGATCGTGCTGAAAGCGGAGATGCCCAACGGGGTTGTATTTACCCGCAGCACTTACCTGCAATTTGCCGGATACCGGCTGCTTATTTCCGGTTTCAAATTCGCCAATGGCAATTCCGGTACCAATGATGTGATCCAGTTCAGAAGCTCTTCCAGCAACCTGGCCTATTACAGCAGGGTTACCAATGTCACCATCGACAATTACAACAGCGATTCCACAGGAGCATACCTGGGGTTGGCTACCGATGTAAACAACAAGTGGATATCGATTTACGGCACCAACAACCGGGTCGATCATTGCAGCTTGCTGAATAAAACCAATGCCGGTGCAACCCTGGTGGTTTGGTTTGTCAGTGTGGTCTATCCCGCGCAGTCCATCTCAACCTATCATCGTATCGATTCTAATTTTTTTCGCGGAAGAAGCTATTCCCAAAACGGGGGAGAGTCCATCAGGATCGGGACCAGTTCTGTTTCCAGAACCAACGGGTACAATGTGGTGGAGTATAACCTGTTTGAAAATATGACTCAAATCGAGCCGGAAATCATTTCGAACAAGACGAATTTCAATATTTACCGGTACAACACCATCCGGAACTGCAGCGGCGGTTTAACCCTCCGGCATGGGCGCTATTGTGAAGCTTATGGCAATTTCATTCTGCGCGACAATCCCTCCGTTACCGATGCTTATGGTATCCGGGTTATAGACAAGGGACACAAAGTGTATAATAACTACATCGAGGGAGTCAACGGCAATAAGGGCAGTTTGAGTTCCATGCGGTCCGGCATCAGCCTCTATAATGGCCTCTACCCATCGAGCGACACAACCGATCCGCTGCACAGTTCGGGTTACTGGCCTGCAGACAGCTGTATTGTAGCGTTCAATACGATTGTGAACGCCGAAGGCGGCTCCGGGATCATTCTTGGTCACACCGATGGGGGCGCCAATATCTATCAACCACTGGGTATGAAGATTTCCAACAACCTTATCCATATGTCGCTCGGTCAGGCGACCTATTCCGATCCTGCCAACACGTTGCTTACTTACTCCGGCGAGGGTAATCTTTTTTCTGCTCCCGGTGGTTTGGGCAATACTTCTGCCTCGGTTTTCTCAGCGGCCGCTGTCAGTTTCGGCGCCCGTACCAATGGCATATTGCCGCCTTCATCCATCCTGCAGGATGCAGCGCTGAATACGGCTGCCTACAGTTCAATGCTCGGGGGTAAGGATGTTCAGGGTCTGACAAGGTCGTCTGTATTCGACGTAGGGTGCGACGAACTCAATGGTACCGGAGCTGTGCTTTACTTCCCCCTCGATTCTACTCTGGTGGGCGCCGGTACTCCCGTCATGCGGAGCCAGTCCATCACATTTCCTCCGCTTCCCGTCAAAACATTCGGCGATGCGGATTTCACCGCAGGGGCTTCCGCTTCGTCGGGTCTTTCAGTCGGCTACAGCAGTTCCAATACATCGGTTGCTGCCATCGTCAACGGCAGTATCCGAATAACGGGTGCGGGTACAACGGTCATTACGGCTTCACAACCCGGAAACTCCTTGTATCTGCCTGCAATCGCTGTTGCACAAACGCTGACTGTCAATAAGCAGAACCAAACCATCACGTTCGCTGCACTTCCGCAGAAGCTGGTAGGAGATGCCGACTTCAGTCCAGGCGCCACGGCCAGCTCGGGTTTGTCCGTGACCTACAGCAGTTCCAATACGGCTGTTGCCACGATTGTCAACAACGCGGTCCGTATAGTCGCTCAGGGCAGTACAACCATAACGGCATCACAATCGGGTAACAGCAATTACAGCCCTGCAGCCGATGTGTCACAAGTGCTTACTGTCAATAAGCAGAACCAAACCATCACGTTCGCCGCACTTCCGCAGAAGTTCGTGGGGGAAGCCGACTTCAATCCAGGTGCTACTGCCAGTTCAGGTTTGGCGGTGAGCTACACGAGTTCGAATACGGCTGTTGCCACGATTGTCAGCAATGCGGTACGTATTGTTGGAGCGGGTACTTCCGTGATCACGGCATCACAAGCAGGCAATACGACCTATAATGCTGCTGCTTCTGTTGTGCAAACACTAACGGTAATCAAACAGAGCCAAACCATCACGTTTCCGGTTTTGCCTCAGAAACTGGTAGGCGATGCCGATTTCAGTCCGGGTGCAACAGCCAGTTCCGGGCTGGCGGTTACCTACAGCAGTTCCAATACGGCTGTTGCAACAATTGTCAATAATAACATCCGGATCATCGCAGCGGGTACTTCGGTCATTACCGCATCCCAGGCAGGCAATGCAACGTATAATGCAGCCACGAGCATGACGCAGACGCTTACCGTTAAAAATCCGGCCACGTTCAATTATGTGCCGTCAGCAGTGACCATCGTTACCGGCTCGCTCAACAGCGGTGGATTTGGTAACCTGGCCACCAACAATTCCAGTTATTATGTGGTGAATTCTACCACCAGCGGCACTCGGGTGCTGGACTGGTATGCCACCCTCAATATTACCCAGGCAGCATCTACTGTGACCAAACTGACCATCAGCTATGACGGGAAATACAGCATCAGCCGGACCCAACTGCTGTATCTGTACAACTGGGCAACGGCCTCATGGACACAGATCGATTCCCGAACGGTATCCACGGCCGACGTGCTGGCCATAGTAGCCCAGGCCTCACCCGCCAGTTTCATTTCCTCCACCGGTCAGATCAGGGTTCGCGTATACAGCACCGGAGGCACCACCACCTATCGCTGCTCGGGCGACTGGCTGCAGGTGGCGGTTCAGACCAATATTGCGGCAAGGCCCTCAACCGCGGTTACAGCTTTTGCTTCCGCTTCTGATGATGACATCACCGTATGGCCCAATCCGGTGGCTGTCAATGGCAATATCCGGTACCGGTTGAATGCACCCGCCACTGTTAATTTATTGTTATACAATACAGAGGGCAGGTTGATGAAAACACTGCTGGAAAATAAATTTGAGCAGAAAGGAACCTATAACAGGTCTTACGATGTGTCGGGCCTGCCTGCCGGCACCTATCTAGTCCTGTTCAAAACCGCAACCTTCGAAAAAGTGATTAAACTTATTGTACGAAAATAATCTAACCATTCATGACAAGATCCCGAATCATACTGACCCTGTTTTTGTTCCTGAGCAACGGCCATTTTTTGCTTGCACAGCGGCAGGACAAACCCAACATCCTGTTCATAGCCGTGGATGACCTTAAGCCTGTGCTCGGCTGTTATGGCGATAAGCTGGTGAAAACACCGAATATCGACCGTCTGGCCCGCATGGGTACTGTTTTTTTGAATAATCACTGTCAGCAGTCAGTTTGCGGACCGACCCGTGCCAGCCTCATGACCGGACTTCGACCCGATGTGACGAGGGTGTTGGATCTGAAGACCAAGATGCGCGACATGCTGCCCGATGTGGTCACCTTGCCGCAGTACCTGATCAGCCAGGGTTATACCACCTCCGGTGTAGGCAAAATCTACCATCCCAGTTGTGTTGATAAGAAATTCGATGCTCCATCCTGGTCCATCCCCTTCATTGTGGCCGAAGACAAGGACTATGCCAACGGTCTTGGTGAGCCCGCATTCAAACACTACCAGCAACCGGCACTCAAAGAATTGGCTTTGAATGAAGAGAAAACCAAAAAGGAAAAGAAGGATGCAGCCAAAGCATCGGGAGATAAAAAAGACAAATCAAAAAAAGACAATGCCGATGGTGATGAGGAAGCCAAGGCCAAGCCGGAAAAAGTAAAAAAGGAAAAGGATGATGATAGTGAAGGCTCCGCCAAGAAAGGGCCTGCAACCGAATGTCTTGACCTCCCTGATCATGCCTATGAAGATGGCGTCACCGCATTGAAGGCCCGGCAACAAATCATTGCCTTGTCCAAAAGCCAGTCTCCCTTCTTCATGGCGGTAGGTTTTCATAAGCCGCATCTTCCCTTTGTGGCTCCCAAAAAATACTGGGATATGTACAAGGAGCAGGATATGCCGCTTGCCCCTTTTCAGGAACATGCGGCCAACAGCCCACTGATTGCCTATACCCGGGCAGGCGAGTTGCGCAACTATACCGATATTCCTGAATTTGTTACCAAGCCGGAAGAGTTGCTCCAGATCGGGTTGAAGCCCGAAAAGCAGAAACAGCTGGTGCACGGGTATTATGCAGCCGTGTCTTATATGGATGCCCAGGTGGGTATCTTGCTCAATACGCTCGACTCGCTGGGTACGCTGAACAATACCATAATTGTTCTGTGGGGCGATCATGGCTGGCACCTGGGCGACCATGACCTTTGGTGCAAACACACCAATTTCGAGCAGGCCACCCGTTCTCCCCTCATCATTGCAGCCCCCGGTATCAAGTCCGGAAAAACCAATTCCCCTTCCGAGCATCTCGATGTGTTTCCTACGCTTTGCAACCTTACCGGGCTGAAAATACCCGAACAGCTTCAGGGTAAAAGCCTGAAGCCCGTCATGCAGAACAACAAGGCCTCCGTAAAAGACTTTGCTGTGAGCCAATATCCCCGCCGGGTAAAAAAGGATGAGATGAAAAAGCTTGGCTACACCGATTCAAAGCTTATGGGATACAGTATCCGCACAGAAAAATACCGCTACACCTTGTGGATAAACAATTACAACAGCAGGGAAGTGTTCAGCCCGGAAAAAATTTATGCCACCGAGCTCTATGATTATGTGAAGGACCCGCTGGAGAAAACCAATGTGGCCAATGATTCCAAATATGGCGATATCGCAAAGGATCTTTATGCCAAGCTCACCGGGTTTCTCAAAGCGCAGGAAGCAAAATAAAAGTTTTGCGGCATGGAATGCCTTCCAATGATAACCGGCTTATGGCTTATAAAAAACACAGTCAATTGAATTATTCTCAACGGAAGACAGTCAGGTCAATCACAGCTTTTGTGCTGTTCGTATTTATGTTGCCTGAAGGCAGCAAGGCTCAGAAAAAGTCGGGGCGCAAACCCAACATACTTTTCATCGCCATCGATGACCTGAAGCCGGTACTGGGTTGTTACGGCGACAAGTTGGTGAAAACACCGAATATCGACCGGCTGGCGGCATCCGGAACCGTCTTTTTGAATACCTACTGCCAACAGGCCGTATGCGGGCCTACGCGTGCAAGTCTGATGACCGGTAAACGACCAGACTATACCAAGGTATGGGACCTTAAAACAAAAATGCGGGATATCAACCCTGATATATTGAGCCTTCCTCAATATCTGATTACGCAGGGCTATAGTACGCAGGGTATCGGTAAGGTCTATGATCCGCGGGACGTTGACAAGCAGCTCGACGCCCCCTCCTGGAGCGTTCCCTTTCATACTTCCGCAAAAGAATATTTTGATCAAGCCCTGGGAGAACCGGTGCTGGGCCAGTACCAGTCACCCGAAACGAAAGCGTTGGTGGAGAAATACAACAACGAGGCCATCGCACAGGGCATGAGTAAGAAAGATGCCAAGGAATATGTACAGCAAAAGATAAAGCCTTCCACCGAGTGCATCAATGTGCCGGACAATGCCTATGAAGACGGGGCCACTGTGTTCAAATCGCTCGATATTCTTGCCCGGCTCAGCAAATCGGAAACGCCTTTCTTTTTCGCGGTAGGCATCCATAAGCCGCATCTTCCCTTTGTGGCACCCAAAAAATACTGGGATCTCTACCGGCGCGATGCGATGCCCCTGGCACGGTATCAGGAAAAGTCGAAAAATGCGGCTGATATCGCATATACCGATATCGGTGAGATGCGGAATTATTCCGACATTCCGCCCATTGTTTCTTTTACCGATCAGAAAGGATTTGGTGTGACGCTTCCTCCCGACAAGCAGCGCGAGTTGATTCACGGGTATTATGCGGCCGTATCTTACAGCGATGCGCTGGTGGGGATGCTTATGCACTCGCTGGATTCATTGCATCTTACGGACAACACCATCGTCGTGCTTTGGGGCGATCATGGCTGGCATCTTGGCGATCATAACCTCTGGTGCAAGCATACGAATTTTGAACAGGCCACGCGGGTGCCAATGATCATCTGTGCTCCGGGCCTCAAGCCGGGCAGGACCTCAGCAACCTCTGAATTTGTGGATCTGTTTCCCACGCTCTGTGATCTGGCCGGAGTACCTCAGCCCGATTCGCTGGATGGCAAATCACTTCTGCCCGTCATGAAAAACAATAACGCCGCCATAAAGGAATACGCCGTGAGCCAGTATCCCCGTTCCGGCAGCAAGGAAGCGCAGCGTTTGGGTCTGGCCAGTTCCAAGGTAATGGGATATTCCATTCGCAACCAGCGTTATCGTTTTACCATTTGGATGGGCAATGATTTCAGAAGTACACAACCTTTTAAGAAGGAACTTGTGGTTGCCACGGAGCTGTACGACTATCAGGAAGATCCCGATGAAACGGTCAATGTGGCGTCAGAAACCAAATATGAGAAGGAGGCGGCTTCCCTTTACAGCGATATGCTGGCTTTTTTCAAATCACAGGAACGCAATTGAGAGAAGACGCATACGGCTGTAAATAGTTTCGCATTGGAAAGGGGCGGGGAGTGAAATTGCTCCTTAGTGTCCTTTTCCGGATAATTGAGAAAGTAAAATTGAACACATGATTCGTCAATTTTTATACATCAGTCTTTTTTCAGGCATTGCGGTGCTGGGGATGGCTTCTTTATTCCGGACATCTGAAATCCGTCGGCCTGGCGCAAATGGTGTTCTGGAAGAATTAGGTCGGCCTTCGGGAGGAATGCACAAATCGATGCGTAACCGTCTGGTCATGGATGGCAGTGAAGACAACATCAACACCGCTTCCTATTTCAGTGCCCTTCAAGGTTCCGTAGCGATTGATGCGAAGCCGGATATTCTTTTCTTTCTTGCCGATGATATGACTTCGCTGGATTGTGCACCTTACGGCAACCCGGACGTGCGCACGCCCCATCTGAGCAGGCTGGCAAAGGAAGGCCTGTGCTTTGATAATATGAACAATGCCACCGCCATGTGTGGTCCTACTCGTCAAAGCCTGTATACGGGCATCTATCCGGTCAAAAACGGCAGCTACCCTAATCATTGCCAGGTTTATGACAACATTGTGAGTATTGTGCAACATTTCACTGCCCTGGGATACCGGGTAGCCTTGATCGGCAAACAGCATTACGCGCCCGCCGCATCTTTCCCCTTCGAATACCTGGGCGGAAGAAACAGCGATAACGGAGAAGGCCTTGACATCAACCTTAACGATGCACAGAAGTGGATTGATAAGGACAAGACGAAACCTTACCTGCTGATTGTGGCCACCAACCAGCCTCATGGTCCCTGGACCCGTGGCGACCAAAGTCAGTATGAGGCGAAGAAGCTGACCATACCCCCTTATATGGTGGATACCAAGCAGACGAGGGAGAGTCTCGTGAAGTATTATGCCGAGGTGACGTATGCGGACAGCCTTGTCGGCTATTGCATGAATATGGTAGATAATGGAAGGAACAAGGACAACACCCTTTTCCTGTTTGCGAGCGAACATGGTAGTTCCATGCCCTTCGGGAAATGGACCTGTTATAATATGGGCCTGAAAGCGGCATTCATCGTTCGCTGGCCCAACGTGGTTAAGCCTTCCACCCGAACCGACATCCTTACCCAATACATTGATGTGATGCCGACACTTTACGAGGCTGCGGGTGGGAACCCCGCTTCGCTTCGCGGCGATATCGACAAGAAGTTGGCCATAGACGGAAAGAGTTTTTTTGCCACGCTGAAAGGCAGGAACACGGCTGTCCGAAACTATGTGTACGGAGTGCATACTACCCGGGGCATCAAGAACGGATCGGATAATTATCCGGTACGTTCGGTTCAGGATGCGGACTATAAGCTGATCTGGAATCTGAATTATCGTGAGCCTTTCTTCTGCTCGGGATCGAGGATTGGTAACAAACTGTACGAGGGTTGGCTGGAGAAATCAAAGGGAAGACCTGAAGAATACGCTCATGCGGTCCTTTACCGGATTCGTCCTGAGTTTGAGTTGTATAACATCCGGAAAGACCCTTACGAATTGCGCAATCTTGCTGACGATCCGTCATTGAAAAAAGTCAGGGATAAGCTATTTGATGAGCTTGGAAAATGGATGCGGGAGCAGGGCGATAAGGGCATACAGACCGAGATGGAGGCCCTGCAGCATTTCAAAGGAGATACGACCAGCTGGAAAACATCGGCAGATTGATAAAATAAAAAAATGACAGTTAAATCGGGGATATCGCTCACCGGAATTTTTCTTTTCATGCTGCTTTCAGCAACTGCGCAGAAGAAGAAGTCAAAAAAGTCACAGGAAAAACCCAATATCATTTTCATCCTGGCCGACGATTTGGGTATCGGTGACGTGAGTTGCTACGGATCCGACAGCAACAGTACGCCTGTCATTGACGCGTTTGCACGAGGCGGCATGCGTTTCAACCATGCCTATACGGCACCGCTTTGCGGACCTTCAAGGGCCATGATTCTGACAGGGCGCTACGCTTTTCGGACCGGTGCGGTCAATCAGGACAGGGTAGGGCAGATCAAACCTGAAGATGAGGTGTTGATTCCATCGGTACTTAAAAACTCAGGCTATGTGTCGAGCCTTGTTGGAAAATGGAGTCAGTTTTCCCGGACGCCTGCTGATTTCGGGTTTGACGATTATATCACGTTCAAGGGGAGTGGTGTTTACCGCAGTGCCGGAAAAAAAAAGGCCCAGCAATATCTTGATAACGGGATTGATAAGGAACTGGCCCCTGAACAGTACATGCCCGACCTGATGCATGAACATCTGATGAAATTCATCACCGACAATCGGAGCAAACCATTCTTTCTGTATTATTCCATGTCGCATGTGCATGCGAAAATCCAGCCGACACCGGATAGCAAGCCTGACAGCAAGGACCTCTATGCCGACAACATCGCTTATATGGACAAGCTGGTCGGAAAATTGTTGACCCTGCTCGGTGATTTGAAACTGCGTGACAACACCCTGATTGTTTTTATGGGCGATAACGGAACCGCAAGCCAATACGCGTCGCGGGGTACCATCGGCGGAAGAAAACTATCCGGTAAAAAGGGAACCATGCTCGAATGCGGCAGTCTTGTACCATTCATCGTGAACTGGCCCGGAAAGGTTGCAGCCGGTTCGGTAAGCAATTCTCTCGTTGACGCCAGCGACCTGATGCCCACTTTCGCAGAGCTTGCCGGTGCCCCACTTCCTGCAGGGAGGGTAATAGATGGCATGAGCCAGACCGCTGCTTTTTTGGGTAAAAAAGGCAGTTTGCGTGAATGGATATTCACTGAACTCGGAAACAAATGGTATGTGCGCGATCTGCGTTGGAAACTGAACAGGGAAGGAGAACTGTTCGATATGGCTGATGCGCCATTCACGGAAACCCTCGTGCCAGCCGGAACCGCCGACGAGGCTGCTGTTGCCGCAAGACAAAAGCTGGCCAAGGTTTTGGAAACGCTGAATCCTGCCGGCGGAATTGTTGATGATGGTAACGGAAGCGGCCGGCATGGAAACAAGAAAAAGAAGGAAGATGAGGAATGAGTCCTCTTTTACGGGGGAACCCGGAGGTATTCGGAAAATCATTGGGACCGGAATTCATAGGCTGATCGATCCCTGTATATAATATTTAAAAAGTGACGATGCGTTATATTCAAACCAT